>DASSMK010000421.1:0-3102 GCA_035688915.1 Thermoanaerobaculia bacterium | reverse complement strand
GGGCGCCCTCGCCCGCCGACACTCTCGGCGAAAAAAAACGGCGGGCAAGGGCGCCCGCCGCTCCAACGTGTTTTGCGAGAGCTCTTACGCCAGTTCGCGCAGCGCTTTCTCCATCCGGCGAACGCCTTCCGCCGCTTCCTCCATGGAGAGATTGAGCGGCGGACGGAAACGCGCCGACTGGTGACCGCTGGAGAGCACCATGACGTCGTGCGCCATGAACATCTCCAGCGCCTTGTTGCGCACGTCGCCGTTCGGCAGATCGAACGCGGCCATCAACGCGCGGCCACGAACGTTCGACACGAGATTCGGGAACTCGGCGGCGAAACGATGGAGCTCGCCGAGGAACCAGGCGCCGACTTTGGAGGCATTGTCGACGAGCTTTTCTTCGTCGATGATCTCGAAGTAGCGCTGCGAGCGCACCATGTCCGTCAGGTTGCCGCCCCACGTCGAGTTGATGCGCGAAGAGACGGTGAAGACGTTCTCTTCGATGTCCATGATGCGGTCGTTCGAGGCGAAGCCGCACACCTGCGTCTTCTTGCCGAAGCAGAAGAGATCCGGCTCGACGCCGTAGTGCTGGAACGACCACATCTTGCCGGTGATGCCGACGCCGGACTGCACCTCGTCGAAGATGAGGAGCATTTCGTTTTCGTCGCAGAGCTGGCGGATGGCGCGGAAGAACTCGGGGCGGAAGTGGTTGTCGCCGCCTTCACCCTGGATCGGCTCCATGATGAATGCCGCGATATCGTCCTTGCGCTCGGCCAGGAAACGTTTGGCCTGCGCGAGCGCCGCTTCTTCGCGACGCGCGGCATCGGCCAGCGATTCGTCAGTGGCGGGGAAGTGGATCTTCGGATTGTCGATACGCGGCCAGTCGAACTTCGGGAAGTACTGCGTCTTGCGCGGATCGGCGGTGTTCGTCAGCGACAGCGTGTAGCCGCTGCGGCCGTGGAAGCATTCGCGCAGATGCATGACCTGCGTGCCGCGTTCCGGAATGCCGCGCTTCATGTTCTTGCGCACTTTCCAGTCGAAGGCCGCTTTGATGGCGTTCTCGATGGCGAGCGCGCCGCCTTCGACGAAGAAGAGATGCTTGGAGAAGGCGGGCGGCATCGCGAGCCGCGCGAACGTCTCGACGAACTCCGCCATGAAAGTCGTGTAGATGTCCGAGTTGGCCGGCTTGTTGATCGCCGCGTCGGCGATGCGCTCGCGGAATTCCGGCGTGTCCATCTTGGGATGGTTGTAGCCGATGGGGATGGAGGCGAAGTTGGTGAAGAAATCGAGGACGTTGCGGCCGCGGCGCGCGTCGAAGACCCAGGAGCCTTTCGACTTTTTGAGGTCCATGACGATTTCGTAGCCGTCGGCGAGCATGTGCCGCGACAGCACGTTGTGGACTTCCGCCGGCTGGACGTAGAGACGGCGGTCAGTGAGTGTGGAGATCGAGGACATGAAGAAAACTCCTGTACGGTCTGCGGTGAGGCACTCGGGATGAGCGCGGCGGATTCTACCCTGCCGCGCGGGCCGGCGCCCACCCCCGGAGGCCTAGGCTCATAGGCTCATGGGCTCATAGCGGCACACGCGGCGCGAGTGGCTCGCCTGTCGCCTGGGCGACGTGTCGAGGCTTAAAGGCTCAGAGGCTCAAAGGCTCAAAGGGGCGGGCGCGCTCCGAGTGCTGACGGTGTCGCGTTGACGGCGCGGTTCGAAGGCTGGTAGGGAGCGAACGCGCTGCGAGTGCGACCTTTCTCCACGGCGCATGAGGCATGCGCGCGGCGCGGGGCTCTCGGCAGAGAACGCGCTGCTATGAGCCTATGAGCCTGCCCCCGTGGGCGGCGGTGCGGGCGGCGCGGGGGCGGGGTGTGATAGAACTCGCTCCGGAGACCAGTACATGAAAGACATCGTCATTCTCGGAGGGGCGCGTACGCCGATCGGCTCGTTCCTCGGAACTCTCTCGTCGCTGCCGGCGCCGCGTCTTGGTGCGGTGGCCATCAAATGTGCGCTCGAGAACGCGGGCGTGCAGCCCGATCAGGTTGAACAGGTGATCATGGGCAACGTGCTGCAGGGCGGCGTCGGACAGGCTCCGGCACGTCAGGCGGGCATCTACGCGGGCGTTCCGGTGAGCGCTGGCGCGGTCACGGTGAACAAGGTTTGCGGCTCGGGCATGAAGGCCGTGATGTTCGCCGCGAACGACATTCGCTGCGGTGAATACGACCTCGCGGTCGCGGGCGGCATGGAGTCGATGTCGAACGCGCCGTACGTGCTGCCGCAGGCGCGCACCGGCTATCGCATGGGCAACGGCAAGATGATCGATCTCATGATCCACGACGGGTTATGGGATCCGTACGGCGACAAGCACATGGGCAGCTGCGCCGAAACGTGCGTGAAGGAGTACACCTTCACGCGCGAGCAGCAGGACGATTTCTCGCGCGAGTCGTACCGCCGCGCGCAGGAAGCGACCAAGACCGGCAAGTTCAAGAAAGAGATCGCCGTCGTCGAAATCGAAGGGAAGAAGGGCAAGTCGGTGATCGTCGATGACGAAGAGCCGTTCGCCGCGCCTCTCGAGAAGATGGGAACGCTGAAGCCGGCCTTTCAGAAGGAAGGCGGCACGGTCACCGCGGCGAACGCGTCGAAGATCAACGACGGCGCCGCGGCACTCGTCGTGACGTCGGCCGAATACGCGGAGAAGAACAACCTCACGCCGCTCGCGCGCATCATCGCGCAGTCGACCGCGGCGCACGAGCCGGAGTGGTTCACGACCGCACCGGGCAAGGCCATCGACATCGTTTTGCGCCGCGCGAAGATGACAGTCGACGACATTGACCTCTTCGAGATCAACGAAGCCTTCGCCGCCGTCGCGCTTGCGGCGATGAAAGACGCGAACATCCCGCACGACAAGCTCAATGTCTACGGCGGCGCCGTAGCCCTCGGCCATCCCATCGGCGCCAGCGGCGCGCGCATCCTCGTGACGCTGATTCACGCGCTGAAGGAACGTGGCGCGAAACGCGGTCTCGCGGCGATCTGCATCGGCGGCGGCGAAGCCGCAGCCATGATCGTCGAAGTGTAAGTCTCGCGAAAAAAACGTTGGAGCGGCGGGCGCCCTCGCCCGCCGTTTTT
>DASSMK010000420.1:0-21415 GCA_035688915.1 Thermoanaerobaculia bacterium | reverse complement strand
AGCGGTCCTACCGTCGTTAAGGAATGTCCGCTCGCGCCCTGGTCCTCCTGCTCGTCGTTCTCTCCGCCGCGTCCGCGTTCGCGCGGGAAGAGCCGGCTGTGCGCGAGCTCGATCACGACATGGCGGTCGCCACCTGGACGGCGGACACGGTCTGGTTCCGCGAGAATCTCGCGGACGATTTCTCGCTCATCGGCGCGAACGGCGTGGTGAAGAAAAAGGCGGACGTGATCCGCGAACTGGTCAATCCCGCGCAGCGCATGCTGCCGTACGAATCGTTCGACATCGTCGTGCGCGTGTACGGAGACGCCGCGGTGGTGACCGGCCGTTTCGTGCAGCGCATCGATGCGGGCGTGCGACGGCTGGAAAGCGATGTGCGCTACACGCACCTCTGGATCAAGCGCAGTGGCAAATGGCTGCTCGTGGCGTCGCAGCAGACGAACGTGAAGGAGCACTGACGCGTTGCGTCGCGCGATCCGCGATACGATCGGGCGATGGCGTGGCTCATTTACGGCGCGAACGGATACACCGGTGAGCTGATCGCGCGCGAAGCAGTGCGGCGCGGCGAACGTCCTGTCCTGGCCGGCCGCTCGCCGGAAAAAATCGAGCCGCTGGCGCGGGAGCTCGGACTCGAATCGCGCATCTTTTCCGTCGATGCGCCGGATCTTTCCGGCGTCGCGCTCGTGCTGCATTGCGCGGGACCATTCAGCAGAACGAGTGAGCCGATGGTGCGCGCCTGCCTCGCTGCGAAGGCGCATTACCTCGACATCACTGGCGAGATCGCTGTCTTCGAATCAGTGCTCGCACGCGATGCCGCTGCGAAAAACGCAGGCGTGGCGCTGCTGCCCGGTGTCGGCTTCGACGTCGTGCCGACCGATTGCCTGGCCGCGCTGCTGCACGAGCAATTGCCTGACGCCACTGAGCTGCAGCTCGCGTTTCACGCGCCGCGCGCGGGGCTGAGCCGCGGGACGATGAAGACGGTGCTCGAAGGCATCGGCGACGGCGGCGCCATTCGCCGCGATGGCCGCATCGTGCGCGTGCCCACCGCGTACGACGTGCGCGAGATCCCGTTCTCGTCCGGTCCGCGCACCGCCATGACCATTCCGTGGGGCGACGTGGCGACGGCGTTTCACACCACCGGCATTCCGAACATTCGCGTCTATCGCTCCACATCGCCGAAGACCATTCGGCGGATGCGCATGATGCGGCCGCTGCTGCCGCTCGCGAATTGGCGTCCCATCGCTCGTTATCTCGATCGTCGCGCGAATCAGATCTCCGGCCCCAACGCCGAGCAGCGCGCGCAGAACCGGATGTACTTGTGGGGCCGCGTCGCCAACGCGCGCGGCGAAGAGAAAACGATGACGCTGACGGTGAGTGAGGGCTACGCGTTCACCGTCGAATCCGCGTTGCTCGCCGTGCAACGCGTGCTCGCGGCGCCACGCGCGGGCGCCTTCACACCGGCACGTTACTTCGGCCCACGCTTCGTCTTCTCGGTTCCCGGCACAACGACGCCATAACGGCTAGGCCCACTAACGGGTCCGGGCCCGTGGCCCGGCCGCCGGAGGCCCCCCGGCCGTCTCTATAAACTCGTCAACAGCTTCGGTATACCCATTCTCCAACCCAAGATCGACATTAATCTCCCGATGCGATCTCTCTTCTTCGCGAACAACCACGCGCGTACCCAACCGCGTCGCCTTCGCAGCAAACGCATGCGCGTGATCGGTCGATTCGCGACGCCGGCTCGAGCAGATCAGCATCATCGGCGGCCGCGCGCCGTCCAGCACATCTTGCGGCGAGAGCGCGCGCCACGTGGCGGCATCGCTGCCGAATGCGGCGTCGTACAGCGGCAGATGGCGCTGTTGCATCAGGCCCGGCACGTCCAGCGCGGCGCTGTCGAGAATCACCGCGGCGCGCCAGCTCTGCACGTGATTGCGGGAGACGAGAGCGCGTGAGCTGGCGACCAGCGCGACGAGATGCGCGCCGGCGGAGTGTCCCATCAGGATGAAGGCGTGCGGATCGCCGCCCCATTCGCCGATGCGTTGCTGCGCGGTAGCGATCGCGCGCGCGACGTCGTTCGCTTGCTCGCTGACGGAAGTTGGCAGCAGGCGGTAATTCGCGGAGATGACGATGAAGCCGCGCGGCACCCAGTGCGCGACCTTGTTGTCGATGGCGCCGCGCATGGCCTTGTCGCCGTCGCGCCAGCCGCCGCCGTGTACCATGAAGATCACCGGCGCGTTGTGCGCGTTGCGCGGCGCGTAGACATTGAAGCGCTGCAGTGGATCGTTGCCGTAGGCCACGTCGCGCGTGATGCGCATGTCGCGAGGCTGTGCGTGCGCGGCGACGGCGGCGAGGAGCAGGAGAACCACGGCGAAGCGTCTCATTCAGCGATAGTACGGACGAGACGCTTCGCCGTTGAATGCGCTGTTTGTCATCCCGAGCGGGAGCGAGGGACCTGGGCGGTGGTGGCGCGCAGCTTGTGGGCTTCTGCCGCGCGCCGCCCCACCGCCCGGGTCCCTCGCTACGCTCGGGATGACAGCGCGCGTTTACTTCAATTCAGCGAGCCACGCTTTGGCGAAGGCGCGCGCCTTCTCCACCGGCGCTTTGCCGGCGCGATAGCAAAGCTTCCACTCGCCCGATTCGCTTTCGTAATTCTCGTTCGCGAAGCGCATCTTTGAGCCGCTGCGCACCAGCTTGGCGTTGTAATCGACGTTCGCGCTCACTTCCAGAAACTCGCGCAGCCGCTGCGCCAGCAGCACTTTGCTATTGGCCGGATAATCCTGATTCCACTGCGCCAGATCGGCGGCGTATTGCTTCTTCATTTCCTTCAATTCGTCGGCGGAGAGATCCTCCCACCCCGGCTCGCCCGGTTTGTAGTTCTCGCGAAACGCCGAGTATTTCTGCGCGAATTGCGGCGTGGCCATATACGCCTTGATCCAGACCAGCGCCTGCTCCACGATCGCCGCGCGCATGGCCGGCGTGGCGGATTTCATCGTCGCGCGCAGCGGATCGAGACTGAGCTGGCCTGTGCCGAGGGAGAAGGCGATTTCTTCGCCTGCCTGATCGCGGGTGAATCCGAACTGCTGCATCACATCGCCTGCCCCGATTGCTCCGGCCGACACACAAAGCAATGCCACCACACAAAGAAAACGCTTCACTCCTGACCTTTCGATGAGAGATCGCCGCGGACCGCTGCGGCGTCGAGGGCGCGCATGATTGCAGAGATAGGAACGCGGCGTTCGTGACGGAGCGCACAATTTTTTTGCGCGCTTACAATGATTTCCTATTGACAGGTACAGTACGCGTCGCTACTATGCGCCACCCTATGACGTATTCAATGCAATCGATCGAGCGCTTCGACGCGCGACTTGGCGGCAATCGCTGCCAGTCCGGCGTCTGTGCCGGAGGTGCCTCGCCGACGAGCTAGTCTCTATAAGAGCCGCTCTCGATTGAGCCCCTTCGGCCATGCGCTGAAGGGGCTTTTTGTTTTTGGCAATGAGGGCCGTCCAGGCCGGCGGCGCGCACCGCCCTTGACGTGTCAGGTTGTGTGGCTCGTGTTCCGTGTACGGGTTCTATCGAAGGAGGTCTTTATTGCATGTGTAGCTCAATTGGTAGAGCACAGGATTAAGACTCCTGATGTTGCGGGTTCGATTCCCGCCACGAGGCCTAATAAGCCTTCGCTTCATTACACGACTGACCGCCGTTAGCGGTTACCGGCCGTCGCTTCGCAAGCACGGCAATGCTGGCGGTGTGCTCATTGTGAGCGCGACCGCAAACGCCGAAACGGCTCTGCAGCGCCCGCGCAATGCGCGCCGCGCACAATGAAATCGTGCGATGCATTTCATTGTGGCGAGCGCACGAGCGGGAACGCTCCGCCGCGGAAGGCGTGGCACCGCGCAAACGAAGTGCGGCCGGTTCTTCAATGAAGGAGGTTCATAATGATTCGCTACATTCACATCAAGCCGCACGAACGCGGGCTGCTGTTCCGCGACGGCGATTTCGTGCGCGTCCTGCCGCCAGGCGCACACTGGGCGTTCGATCCGCTGTTCCGGCTGCGGGTGCAGCGCGTCTCGGCGCGCGATCCGTGGATCATCCATCCAAAGCTCGACATCATGGTGAAGTCGGGCCGGCTGGCCGGCGAAGCGGTCGTGGTCGATCTGAAGGACTTCGAGCGGGCGCTGGTCTGGATCGATGGTCGCTTCGCTCGCATTCTCGACGCCGGTCTGCACGCGCTGTGGAGCACGGAAGTCGACGTGCGGGTGGAAGTCGTGGATGCGCGGGTGATGCAGCTCGTGCATCCGGAGCTGGCCGTGATCGTGGAGTCGCCGCGTGCGACGTCGATGCTGGACGTCGTGCACGTCGAGCCGGGACATGCCGGCGTCTGGTTCCGCGATGGCGCGTACCAGGCCACGCTCGCACCGGGCACGCACGCGTTCTGGAAGCGCGTCGGACGTCTGCGGATGTTCGACGTCGATCTGAAGGAGCTCGCGCTCGACATCAGCGGCCAGGACATCATGACGGCGGACAAGGTCACGCTCCGGCTCAACGCGCTGGTCAACTACAGAGTCACCGATGCACTGCGCTCGGTGACGGTGGTCGACGGGGCGGCTCAGGCGCTCTACCGCGCCGCGCAGCTCGCGCTGCGTGAAGCGGTGGGAACGCGCGAGCTCGATGCCCTGCTCGCCTCGAAGGATGCACTCGGCCGCGAGCTGGCGGAGATGCTCGCGCCGCGTGCGGTGGAACTGGGGCTCGCCGTCGTCTCGGCCGGCGTGCGCGACATCATTCTGCCGGGCGACATGAAGGAGCTGCTGAACAAGGTCACGGAGGCGAAGAAGGCGGCGGAGGCATCGCTGGTCACGCGGCGTGAAGAGACCGCGGCGATGCGGATGCAGGCGAACACGGCGAAGATTCTCGAGTCGAGCCCGACGCTGATGAAGCTGAAGGAGCTCGAGGTGCTCGAGAAGGTCGCCGACAAGGCCAACCTGACCGTCGTCCTCGGCGAAGAAGGTCTCGCCAATCGGGTGGTGAAGCTGCTGTAAAGCGTGGGGAACGGGCAATCGCGGCCCGTTCCCCCTTTGGTGTTTTATGGGGTGTTGCTACGAGCCCTGATCGTCGGCGGACGGTCCGTAGATCGACGGCACCTTCCCACCCATCGGCCGCAGATACGCGCTGAGCTGCCCGCGGTGGTGGATCATGTCGAAGAGGTAGCCCCAAAGCATGTTCTGCAGCGTGTCTTCCCAAACGGGATTGCCGCCGAAGATGAACTTGGCCGGCTGCGACCACTTCTCTTCATCGCTGTTCGCGAGCGCCGCGCGCACCTTCTCCGTGGCGTCATCCCAAACTTTCAGGATGCCTTCGACCGGCGGATGCGGCTTCGGCTCGAACGTGGTCTGCAACGTCTCGAGCAGCTCGACGATCCCGCGCTGCTCCTCCGCGATCTGAAACGCGAGATCGCCCGCCTTGCTGGAGCGTTCGTGCGGCCTGTAATCGAGCTTGTCGCCCGGAAGCGCGGCGAGCACCTTCCGGAATGCCGGCTGCTCCGCCTCCCACCGTTTGATGAAGAACTCCCGAATCATCGTCATGCGCGTACCTCCTTGTTGTGCGGGCAATCAGCACCCGGGAGTCGCGCGGCGTCAAATTTTCTACGGGCGGTAGCTGTGGTGGTGGATCAGCGGACGACGTGCGTGGCGAGCCACGGGCGGTCCGACTGAGCTCGCGCCTCGCCATACGCGATTGATTCAGACCGATGCGCCAATGTGCATCTGCTGGATGTGAGTCCGTAGCCGCTTTTTTTGAATGTGCGGGGTCGCTGCGGCACGGAACAGCGGAGCTGCCATCCGCGCGTCGTCGGCTATGCTCGTCGCGTGGGAGACCTAGCCGACATCGAGAAATTGCAGAAACCGACAAGGCGCCGCGATGAGTGAGCCGCCGCGCACTGACGGCGACTGGCGCGGCGACTTTGCGAGCGCCGAAGACGAGCTGTTCGAACGGATGGCAGCGCTCACGCCCGCGCAGCGTCTGCAATGGCTGGAGCAAGCGCTCACATTCGCCTATCGCGCCGGTGCCCTCAAAGAAAAAGAGGCGGCCGGATGGCCGCCTCTCGATTCACAACCTTGAGTGTTTTCTACGAGCAGCCGCTCGTGCTGCCGCAGTTGAGGCATTTGTAGCAGGCGCCGTTGCGCACCATGATCGAGCCGCAGTCCGAGCAACTTGGCGCGTCCTGCTGGTAGGCGAAGGTGGCGCCGCCGCGCGGGTTCGGGCCGTCGGCATCTTTCGGCGTGGCGATGAAGCCGATTGGCTGCGTGGATGTCGACGCGGCGGCCACGGCGACCTTCTCGATGAACGAGACGTCGGACGCGGAGGGCGTCGCCACGTTCGTCACGGCCTTCGGGGTGGCAGTGGCGGCGGAGACCGGCGCGGTGCCCATGATGCTCGGGTCGTCGCGCAGGATCACGCCGGCGTGCGCCTGGCTTTCGCGGTCGAGGAATTTGGTCGCCAGCCACTTGAAGATGTAATCCATGATCGACTTCGCCATCGGGATCTCGGGATTCTTGGTGAAGCCCGACGGCTCGAAGCGCGTGTGCGTGAACTTGTCGACGAGCAACTGCAGCGGCACTCCGTGCTGCAGCGCGAGCGACGTCATCGTGGCGAAGCTGTCCATCAGGCCCGAGATCGTCGAGCCTTCCTTGGCCATGGTGATGAAGATCTCGCCGGCCGAGCCGTCTTCGTACTTGCCGACGGTGATGTAGCCCTCGTGGCCGCCGATGGAGAACTTGTGCGTGATCGACTCGCGCTCGTCCGGCAGCTTGCGGCGCACCGCGGTCGGCGCGATGCCGAGCTGCTCGAGCTGCGCTTTCTCTTTGCCCGTCGAAAGCGGCTGCGAGCGCTTGCAACCGTCGCGATACACGGCGACGGCTTTCAGACCGAGCTTCCACGCCTCGTAGTACGCCTGCTCGATCTCTTCGACCGTGGCGCTGGTCGGCATGTTGATGGTCTTCGAGATGGCGCCGGAGATGAACGGCTGCACGGCGCCCATCATCTTCAGGTGGCCCATGTAGTGGATCGAGCGCGTGCCGTTGGCCGGTTTGAACGCGCAGTCGAACACGGGCAGGTGCTGTTCGATGAGGTGCGGCGCGCCTTCGATCGTGTCGTTCTCGTTGATGTACTCGACGATTTCCTTGGCCTGCTTCACGTCGTAGCCGAGGCGCTTCAAGGCGACCGGAACGGTGTTGTTCACGATCTTCAGCATGCCGCCGCCGACGAGCTTCTTGTACTTCACGAGCGCGATGTCCGGCTCGATGCCCGTCGTGTCGCAATCCATCATGAATGCGATCGTGCCGGTCGGCGCGAGCACGGAAATCTGCGCGTTGCGGTAGCCGTGTTCCTGGCCGAGGGCGAACGCTTCGTCCCACACCTTCGTAGCGGCGTCGGCGAGATCGGCCGGCAGCGAGCGCACGTTCGTGCGATACGCGGAGCGGCGGTGCTTATCGATGACGCGGAGGAACGGCTCTTCGTTCGCGGCGTAGCCCTCGAACGGACCGATCTTCGCGGCGATGCGCGCGGACTGCGCGTACGACTCGCCGGAGAGAATGGACGTGATGGCGGCAGCGTATTCGCGGCCTTCTTCGCTGTCGTAGGGAACGCCGCGCGCCATGAGCAGCGCGCCGAGGTTGGCGTAGCCGATGCCGAGCGGGCGGAAGGCGTGTGAGTTGCGCTCGATGGCCGGAGTTGGATACGAGGCGTAGTCGACGACGATTTCCTGGGCGGTGATCACGACGCGCAGCGCGGCGCGGTAGGCCTCGACATCGAAGCCGGCCGACTCGCTGTAGAACTTCATCAGGTTCAGCGAGGCCAGGTTGCACGCGGAGTCATCGAGGAACATGTACTCCGAGCACGGATTCGAGGCGTTGATGCGCGCCGTGTTCGGGCACGGGTGCCAGTCGTTGACGGTTGTGTCGAACTGCATGCCCGGATCGCCGCAGACCCACGCCGACTGCGCCATGCGGCGCATGAGGTCGCGCGCTTTGTACGTGCCCATCACGCGCTGGCCGTCGGTGACGGCGCGCGTGTGCCAGTCGCCGTCCTTCTCGTACGCGCGCATGAAGTCATCGGTCACGCGCACGGAGTGGTTGGCGTTCTGGAAGTGCACGGAGTCGTACGCGCCGCCCGGTGCGTTGAACGCGCCGTCGTAGCCCGCTTCGATGAGCGCCCACGCTTTGCGCTCTTCCTTCTCTTTGCACTCGATGAAGTCGACGACGTCCGGATGGTCGGCGTTGAGGATGACCATCTTCGCGGCGCGGCGCGTCTTGCCGCCCGACTTGATCACGCCCGCGAACGAGTCGTAGCCGCGCATGAACGAGACCGGACCGGAAGCGGTGCCGCCGCCGGCGAGGAGCTCTTTCGAGGAGCGGATGTTCGAGAGGTTCGAGCCGGTGCCCGAGCCGTACTTGAACAGCATGCCTTCGGTCTTAGCGAGGCCGAGGATGGAGTCCATGGTGTCTTCGACGGCGTTGATGAAGCACGCGGAGCACTGCGGCTTCGGCTCGATGCCGACGTTGAACCAGACGGGCGAATTGAACGACGCCATCTGGTAGAGCAGGATGTGCGTCAGCTCGTCGCGGAAGGTGTCGCCGTCTTCGATCGACGCGAAGTAGCCGCCTTCGCGGCCCCACTGCGTGATGGTGCGGACGACGCGGCCGATGAGCTGGCGGACGCTCGTTTCGCGGTCCGGCGTGCCGAGGTGGCCGCGGAAGTATTTGGAGACGACGACGTTTGTGGCCATTTGCGACCAGAACTTCGGCATTTCGACGTCTTTCTGTTCGAAGACGATGCCGCCGTTCTCGTTGCTGATGCCGGCCGAACGGGTCTCCCATTCACAGGTGTCATAGACGTCGACGCCTGGCTTGGTGAAATAGCGTTCGATCGCGATCCCGCCGGCTTTCGTTTCTTTGCGAGCGGCTTTGCCGCTGCGGGAGCCGGGCGTGCGTGGGCGGACCGACAAATCGATGGAGGTCATTGTTTTCTACTCTCCTCTCACACGTAAACAGTGAAACACCAAAGCAGAGGAGAGTCGTTCGATCTACTGTGTGAAGGAAACCGCCGGTGCGCTTCGCGGATCCTGTTACGGAGCGCCGCCGTTTGTTTCGGTGTCCCTCGAACGAACTTCCTTCCCCTGCCTCCCCCTTCACGGAGCGCTCGAAACTACCCATTCGAGAGCCCTCAACAACTCAGCGGAACGTCATCGGAACGTCGGGCGAGCGGTGGTCTTGGCAGAGCGAATCTGAGGGACCGAAGTCCTGACTTTCACCGTCACCTGATAGTCGCGGATGTGGAGCGAAACAGAGCGAATCGGGGCCTGTCCAGGACGTGATTGATCCTTCAAATCCTTCATCGATCCTCCCTCGCAACACCGAGTTGTTTGATGCGTGACAACCTACGCCCGCACCTCGGGGAAGTCAAGTGCATGACCACAAGATCTTGTGGTCGGTTATCTGAAGAACACAACATAGTGGACAAGTATTCGCGTTTCCAATCGTTTACATGGCAGCGTCTGCTTCGGGCGACGAGCGGCTTTTCCGCGCCAGTTCCACCGCTTCTCCGCTGAAGATCGACAGGAAATCCACAGGCTTTTGCACAGGTGAGAAACCCGCAAATCCTCAGAATTTCCGGCCCTTTCCCGCACCTTTTGCACATATTTTTCGTAGCAGAAATCAACAACACGGCCGATGCACTTTTCATCAACTTTTTCGTTTGATTTCCTGACATTTTCATAGGCGAAAAAGGGCGAAAGACAGGCGGAATGGCCGTTCTGCGGAAAACGCGTTTTTGGCGGCGACCGACCACTACCGGTTGGGGTTCAGGCGCGAGTGCACACTAAATGTGGCACGTGGAACAGTCGGGCGGCTGCGCCGCGCGACTGTGTAGGCTCATAGGCTCATAGGCTCATGGGCTCATAGCAGCCCACGCTGCGGGAGAGAGATCGTTTAAGCATGTGGCTCGTGCGCAAAACGCGCACTTGGGCGAGGTCGCTACTATGAGCCCATGAGCCTATGAGCCCATGAGCCTCGGCCGGGCGGGCGGGTTCACACCAAGTACGCGGCCGCAAATCCCACCTGCGCGGCCATCATCATCAGGTACATGTGGCGCCAGCTCGGGTGATTTTCGGTGGAAGTCAGCTCGTCCGGATTGCGGACGATCAACCACACTGTGTAGGCGCCCCAAAGCGCGAGCACGATGCCGAGGATGGTGAGGAAGGTTTCGTTGCCGGTGAGGATGTGCGTGTGCGCGCCGAGCGGCATGAGGAGCCACGGCAGGACGAAGAAGGGCGCCATCATCCAGGCCGCTCTGCGCACGCCGAACGCGATCGGCAGCGTGCGGCAGCCGCCGGCGCGATCGCCTTCCATGTCGCTGAAGTCTTTGGTCGATGCGGCGCCGAGGAGGAAGAGCATGAAGATCGAGCCGATGAACCACGGCTCGGCGAAACCGGCGCGCGCGACCATCGTCCAGCCGGCCACTTTCAACAGGCAGCCGCGCGGAATGGCGATGGTGGCGTTCGCGCCGATCGGATGCGCTTTGGTACGGCCGAATGCGGGAACGGAGTAAACGAACGTCGAGACAAGCGCGATGAGATAGATGAAGAAGCATTCATGCGCGGAGATCGGCGCGCGGAACTTCTCGCCCCACGACGTGTGCGGATAGACGACCACCAGCCACGTGGGGATGGTGCCGAGCGCGTACATGAGCCACGTGAAGATCCACGCGCCGCGGAGCGAAATCTCGCCGGTGACGAGCGGCCGCTTCGGCTTGTTGATGCGATCGATCTCCAGGTCGTAGATCTGATTCAGCGCGTTGTTCGCCGCATTGAGAAAGGCCGCGCAGATCGATCCGAGCACCACCGTCCAGATCACCGACGACGTCAGCGTGCGTGACGGATCGGGATTGTGCGCGGAGCCCCACGCGCAGATCGCGCCGGAGATGATGCCGAGGAGCGGCGGCAGGAGCGTGAAGGGGCGCGCGAGCGTGAGGTACCGGTTCAATGTGGGTCGCAAGGCGCGGGCATTGTATCGAGGCGCGGGTGCTAGACTCACGCGCGGCAAATGACACGGAAACCTGTGTTCGAGAACGAGGCCGCGTCGAACGACGATGACAGCGGGCCCTCTCCAAAAAACATGAGTGAAAGCAAAATCGCCCTGTTCATCGACTTCGAGAACATCGCCATCGGCGTCACGGACGCCAAGTACAAGAAGTTCGAGATCGCGCTGCTCCTCGAGCGCCTGCTCGAAAAAGGGAAGATCGTCGTCAAGCGCGCGTATTCGGACTGGGACAAATTCACCGACTACAAACGCGAGCTGCACGAAGCCGCCATCGAGCTGATCGAGATTCCCGCGCGCGGCTATTCGGGGAAGAACTCCGCGGACATCCGCATGGTCGTCGACGCGATGGACATGGCCTGGTCCAAAGAGCACATCGACCTCTTCGTCATCGCCTCGGGCGACAGTGACTTTTCGCCGCTCGTCTCCAAGCTCAAAGAGAACGACAAATACGTCATCGGCGTGGGCGTGAAGAACTCGTCCAGCGATCTGCTGATCGACAACTGCGATGAGTTCATCTTCTATGAAGATCTGGTGCGCGGTTCCACGAAGGCGCCGGCGGTGGCGTTCCAGGACAAGAAGAAGTCGGAAGTCTTCAAGCTCCTCATCGATTCGATCAAGGCGCTGATGCGCGAGAACAAAGAGATCCTCTGGGGCTCGATGGTCAAGCAGACCATGCAGCGCAAGAAGCCGACCTTCAACGAGGAGTATTACGGTTACAACACGTTCAGCGATCTGCTCGAAGACGCGCAGAACAACAACATCATCAAGATCAAGAAGGATCTGAAGAGCGGATCGTACGTGATCACCGGATTCGCTCAACCCGCGGCGTGACGGGGCGAGGAGTGGCGCCATCAATTCACTGAAAACGCGCGATCACTATCCGGTGCTGGTCATCGGCACCGGCATCGCCGGTTTGACGACGGCGTTCACGCTCGCCGGCGCCGGAGTGAAGGTGCTGCTCGTCACGAAGACCGCCGATCCCGCCGATTGCAATACGGCGTGGGCGCAGGGCGGCATCATCTATCAGGGTGAAGGCGACACGCCCGCGAAGCTGGTCAGCGACATCCTGCGCGCCGGCGCTGGCATCTCCAACGAAGAAGCGGTGAAGTTCCTCGCGGAGGAAGGGCCGCGCGTCGTGAAGGCGCTGCTGCTCGACGACGTGCACGTCCCCTTCTCGACGACCGATGAAGGCGAGCTCGATCTCACGCAGGAAGGGGCGCATTCGCTTTCGCGCATCATCCATGCGGGCGACGCCACGGGTCGCGCGATCGAGACATCAATGCTCAATCGCGTGCGCGCGGAGCCGAACATCACGCTGGCTACGGAAGTCACGGCCATCGATCTGCTGACGACGCAGCACCACCCCTCGGACATTCAGGTTCGCTATCGCCTGCGCAACGAATGCGTCGGCGCGTATCTGCTCGACAACCGTACCAACGAGGTCTACACGGTCTTCGCCGATTTCACCGTGCTCGCCACGGGCGGCGTCGGCCAGATCTATCTCCACAGCACGAACACGCGCTCGGCGATCGGCGACGGCGTGGTCATGGCGCACCGCGCCGGCGCGCGCATCATGAATGCCGAGTACGTGCAGTTCCATCCCACGGCGCTCGCGGACAAGAAAGCGAATCACTTTCTGATTTCCGAGGCGTTGCGCGGCGAAGGGGCGCGGCTGCGGAATGAGAAGGGCGAGTACTTCATGGCGCGCTATGCGCCCGATCTCAAAGACCTCGCGCCGCGCGATGTCGTGGCGCGCGCGATCGTCGAAGAGATGACGCACAACAAGGACGAATTCGTCTATCTCGATCTGGCCAACTTCTACAACGGCCACGAACCGATCGCGGAGCGCTTCCCGAACATCAAGAAAGCCTGCGCGGACATCGGCGTCGACATCGAGCGCGATCCGATTCCAGTGGTTCCCGCGGCGCATTACTTCTGCGGCGGCGTGCTCGTGAACACTTCCGGCGAGACGACGCTGAGCCGCCTCTATGCGATCGGCGAGACGTCGTGCTCCGGTCTGCACGGCGCGAATCGATTGGCGTCGACGTCGCTGCTCGAAGGTTTGACCTGGGGCTATTACGCGGCGCATTCGATCCGCGAAAAACTGCAGTCGGGAACGACGCCGGTGGAAGCCGCGCAGGTCGCGCGCGCGGGCGATGCGCATGCCGTGCGTCGTGCGTTTTCGTCATCGCGCAGCGGCATCGGTGAAGTGCCGCGCATGATCGTGGAATCGATTCCGGACTGGCGTCCGCCCGGCTCCGAGAATCTCGAAGATCCCGCGCTGATCCTGCAGGACTGGACGACGATTCAAAACACGATGTGGAACTACGTCGGCATCGTGCGCACGTACGAGCGCCTGAAACGCGCGGTCGCGGACATGCGCCAGCTCGGCGATCGCCTGACGAAGTATTACCACGCGGCCACGATCAGCAAGTCGATCGTGGAGCTGTTCCACGGCCAGCAGATGGCGATGATCGTGGCCAACGCGGCGATCCGCAATCCGATCTCGCGCGGCGCGCATTTCCGGCGCGATGAGTAAGCGCGAAAAGCTGCAGCGCGCGTGGCGCGTGGCGCGCCGCTATCCGATGACGCTGCGGCGCACGCTGCATTCGTCGCGCGCGCAGCGTCTGCACATCGGCAGCGGTCCGGAGATCCTGCCGGGCTGGGTGAACATCGACAACCGCCGCTACAAAGGCGTGGACAAGGTTCTCGACGTGACGCGCGGGCTGCCGTTCAAAGACGTGCAGTTCGTTTTCGCCGAGCACTTCATCGAGCATCTCGATTTTCGCGACGCGTTTTTTCTGCTGCAGGAGTGCCGCCGCATCATGCGCGACGACGGCGTGCTGCGCCTGTCGACGCCGAATCTCGATTGGGTTTGGGCGACGCACTACAAGACGATCATGACGACGGAGGAGCAGGTGCTGGCCTGCTTCGCGCTCAACCGCGCGTTCCGCGGCTGGGGCCATCAGTTTCTGTACAACGAGGAGACGCTGTCGTCAGTGCTACGCGCGGCGGGCTTCTCGACGATCGTGCGCTGCGCGTACGGCGAAAGCTCTCACCCCGAGCTCCAACACCTCGAGCGTCACGAACGCGCCGCCGACCTCGGCGACCTCTCGCACATCCTCATCGTCGAAGCGTCAGGGCGCGGCGGCGAAGCGCCGCCGCATCTGACAGAGCCGCGCGCGTTTTACGAGCGCGACGTTGACGTGCGCTGACGCGAGATCGCTACTTCTTGTCTTTCTTCGGCTTCTTCGTTTCTTTCCGCTGATTCTGTCCCTTGGCCATGGTGACCTCCTTTGCGTTTTTCGATACTAAAGCTTAGCTGGAATCGCGCCACGGCGATCAGAACAAATCGCCCTGTTTGCGCGCGGCGCTGAGCGGATAGCCGAGATGCTGATACGCGGTGCGGCTGGCGACGCGGCCGCGCGGCGTGCGTTGCAGAAAACCGATCTGGATCAAATACGGCTCGTACAAATCCTCGATCGTTCCGCGATCTTCGGCCACCGAAGCGGCCAACGCATTCAATCCAACCGGACCGCCGCCGAAGCGTTCGATGACGGTCGTGAGCAGTTTGCGATCGATCTCGTCGAGGCCGTAGTCGTCGACTTCGAGCATCTGCAGTGCTTCGCGCGCGATGGCGAGCGTGACGGAGCCCTGATGCCGCACTTCCGCGAAATCGCGCACGCGCCGCAACAGACGATTGGCAATTCGCGGCGTCCCGCGCGAGCGACGCCCGATCTCGAGCGCTGCGTCGTTGTCGATCGGAATGCCGAGGATTTCGGAGGAGCGTTTGACGATGACGGTGAGCGAATCGACGTCGTAGAAGTCGAGCCGATGGACAATGCCGAAACGCGCGCGCAACGGCGCGGTGAGCAGGCCCGCGCGCGTCGTGGCGCCGATCAGCGTGAAGCGCGGCAGCTCGACTTTCAGCGTACGCGCAGCCGGTCCCTGCCCGATCACGACGTCGACGTGAAAGTCTTCCATCGCGGAGTAAAGCACCTCTTCGACCGTGGCCGGCATGCGATGGATTTCATCGATGAAGAGCACGTCGTTCGGCTCGAGGTTCGTGACGATGGCCACGAGGTCGCCGGGCTTCTCCAGCGCAGGTCCGGACGTGCCGCGCATGTTGGCGTCCATCTCGTTGGCGATGATGTTCGCGAGCGTGGTTTTGCCGAGGCCGGGAGGACCGAAGAGGAGGACGTGATCGAGCGTCTCACGGCGCTTGCGCGCGGCACCGATGGAGATCTCGAGATTCGCTTTGACCTTCTGCTGGCCGATGTATTCGCGAAGGCGTTTGGGCCGAAGGGAAAGCTCGGCCTGAAGGTCTTCGACTTCAGGCTCGGCGGAGAGAATGCGGTCGTCGGTCACCGGGTGTCATTGTAGACGGCAGGGGACGACGGGAGGCCTCCGGCGGCCGGGCCCTCGGGCCCGGACCCGACTGACAGGCCTAGCCTCCGCGACACACTTATGCAAGCTTGCGAGGACTTCGCGCGGAGGCTAGGCCTGTCAGCGGGGTCTGGGGCCCGTGGCCCCAGCCGCCGGAGGCCTCCCGTCGTTCCCCGCCGGCAACGACACGGTGATCGACGTACCGATGCCCTGCGCGGAGCTGACGTCGATTTTTCCGCCGTGCTCCTGCACGATGCGATAGGAGATGGCCATGCCGAGGCCTGTGCCGCTGGGGAAGTTGGTGCGGAACGGTTGGAAGAGTCGCTGCAGATCGGCTTCGGACATCCCGCGGCCGCTGTCGGTGAAGATGATGTGATACGCGCCGTCGGCGACGGCGGTGTGGACCGTCAGTACGCCGCCGGCGGGCATGGCTTGCACGGCGTTGCGCGCGAGATTCCAGAACACCTGGCGGATCTGATCGGCGTCGCCGACGATTGCAAACGACGGCGGGTAGATGTCGCGGCGAATCTCATGTTCCGCTTTCAGCTCGGAAGAGTTCGCGAGCAGATCGAGTGTCTCGGCGAGACTCGCGGCCACGTCGAATTCGAGCGCGCGTTTTTCCTGCGGACGGACGAAGCGGAGAAAGTCGGAGATCGATTTGTTCAACCGCTCCGACTCCTTCAGGACGATCGACATCAGGCGCTGCTCCTGCGTCGAGAGCGACTTCGATCCTTTCAGTACTTGCACCGATCCGGCGATGGCGGCGAGCGGATTGCGGATCTCGTGAGCGATGCCGGCGGAGAGCTCGCCCACTGCCGCCATGCGGTCTTTCAGGCGCAGTTCCGACTCGAGTTTTTTCATCTCGGTCAGATCTTGAAAGATGAGCGTGTAGCCTGACGCGGCGCCTTCGAGCGTGGTGAGTGGGCTGACGGCGTAGCCGATCGTACGGCGATCGTCGCCGACGAGAATCTCGCGTCGCACCACGATGCCGCGCGCAAGCTGTTCGCGCGCGGCGTTCCACTCTTCGATCGTGAAGAAGCCGAGCTCCACGATGTGGCGGCCGAGGAGTGCGTCGGGGATGGCGCGGAGAATTTCGGCGCCGGCGGGATTGACGAAGGATGCGGTGCCGTACGGCGTCACGGTGACGAGGCCCGACGGGATGGAGTCGACGACGTTCTGATTGAGCGCGCGCAGTTCGGCGAGATTCTGGCGATTCACGTCGAGCTCTTCGAACGTCTTGCGCAGTTTCTCGGAGAGATATGACGTCAGGAGCGCCGTGGCGTAGAACCCGGCAAAGTTCGTGGCCATGTTGAAGTACAGGCGCGAGGAGGTCCAGGCAGTCGGGAGAATGACTGCCTGCTCGGGCATCGGCACGACGCCGTAGTACATCAGGTCCGCGAGCACGCCGTAGAGGATCGACGCGCCGGATGCCGCGAGCAGGCCGCCGCGGCGGAAGAGCAGCATCGACGCGGTGATGATCGAAACGAGATAGAGAAACGAGAACGGCGAATCGAGGCCGCCGGTGAAGTAGACGAGCAGCGTTTCGACGATCAGATCGCCGCTCACCTGCACCATCAGATTGAGGCCGCGGCGCTTCACGAGATGCGTGAGCGCGATGTAGAGCAGCGTCAGGGCGTACGTCAGCCCTGCCGTGATGTAGAGGTAATTGATCGGGAGGACTTCGCGGACGGTGTACTGAATGATCAGCGTCGCGAGCAGGAGCGTCGTGACGACGACGACCCGGACGGCGATGAGCATTCGGGTGTCGGAGGACATATTTGCAGCGCTTTCGGTGGAACGGCGGGCGCCCCTCGCCCGCCGGGAAACGAGAACGGCGGGCGAGGCGCCCGCCGCTCCAACAGTCAGCGCGGGTTAACCCACCTGGCCGATGAGGCTGAACATCGGCATGTACATGGCGATGACGATGCCGCCGATGGCGACGCCGAGGAATGCGATGAGGATCGGCTCGAGAAGCTTCATCAGGCCGGCCACTGCGTTGTCGACTTCGTCTTCGTAAAAGTCGGCGATCTTCGAAAGCATCGTATCGAGCGCGCCCGTCTGCTCACCGACGGCGATCATCTGCACGACCATCGGCGGAAATACCTCGGTGTCGCCGAGCGGCTCGCTGATGGTCTTGCCTTCTTCGACCGACTTGCGGGTCGACATGATCGCGTCTTCCACGATCGAGTTGCCGGCGGTTTTCGCGGTGATGGAGAGGCCGTCGAGGATCGGCACGCCCGACGACGTGAGCGTGGAGAGCGTGCGGCAGAAACGCGCCACGGCGATCTTGCGGAGCAGCATGCCGAGCACGGGCATCTTCAGGAGGATGCCGTCGAGCACGCGCTTGCCCTTGTAGGTGCCGTGGTACTTGCGCAGCGCGAAGACGGTACCGAAGCCGACGATGCCGATGAGCCACCAGAAGTCGGCGATGAAGTTCGAGAGCGCAATGACGATCTTGGTCGGCATCGGCAGCTCTGCGCCGAGACCGGCGAAGAGAGAGGCGAAGACAGGGATGACCTTCCAGAGAATGACCGCGACGACAATGACCGCGATGGAGATGACGGCGACCGGATAGATCATCGCCGACTTCACCTGCGAGTTCAGCTTGACGGCTTTTTCGATGTACTGCGCGAGACGCTGCAGGATCGTGTCGAGAATACCGCCCGCTTCACCGGCGGCGACCATGTTCGTGAAGAGATCGTTGAAGACGCGCGGGTGCTTGCGCATGGCGTCGGCGAGCGTGGAGCCCGACTCGACGTCCTGGCGGATGTTGATGAGCGTCCGTTTGAAGACCTTGTGATCCTGCTGCGCGCCGAGAATCTCCAGGCACTGCACGAGCGGAAGGCCGGCGTCGATCATGACGGAGAACTGCCGCGTGAAGATGGCGATGGTCTGAGGCGGAACCTTGCCGCCGAACTTCGGCAGCGCGATCTCCTTCCCCTTTTCCTTGACCGCCGTGACGATGATCTGCTGGCGCCGCATCATCGCGATGACGGCGTCTTTCGAATCGGCCACGAGCAAACCGGTCTGTGTCTGACCGTTGCGCGCGGTGCCCTTCCATTCGAATGTCGGCATGACGTCCTCCTCCACGCTCCCTGAATCGAAACCTTACGTGCTACGCCGGCCGGCGCTGCGCACCAGCGGCAGCGGGTGGACCCTGCTGGACGATTCCGCCGGCGCCGCGCGAGATCATTTCCTGCAGCTCGTCAGGATTCGACGAGCGGGACAGCGCTGTCTGCAGCGTAATCAATTTCTTGAAGTACAGCGTCGCCAACGACTGATTGAAAGTCTGCATTCCGTATTTGGACTGGCCGGTCTGCATCATCGAGTAGATCTGATGGACCTTGTCCTCGCGGATCAGATTGCGGATGGCGGCGTTCGGAACGAGGATCTCCATGGCCATGACGCGCCCTTTGCCGTTGGCTTTCGGGAGCAGCGTCTGACACATGATGCCTTCCAGAACGAAGGACAGCTGCGCGCGGATCTGCGGCTGCTGGTGCGCGGGGAAGACGTCGACGATACGGTTGATGGTCTGCGCCGCGGAGTTCGTGTGCAGCGTGCCGAACGTCAAGTGGCCCGTTTCGGCGATGCGCAGCGCGGACTCGATGGTCTCGAGATCGCGCATCTCGCCGATGAGCACGACGTCGGGATCCTGACGCAGCGCGCTCTTGAGCGAGTTGGCGAAGGAATGCGTGTCGGCGTGCAGCTCGCGCTGATTGACGATGCAGTTCTTGTGTTGGTGGAGGAACTCCACCGGATCTTCGATGGTGATGATGTGCTCGTGGCGCTCGCGATTGATCTTGTCGATCATCGCGGCGAGCGTGGTCGATTTGCCCGAGCCGGTGGGGCCGGTGACGAGCACCAGTCCGCGCGGTTTGTTGCAGATGTCTTCGACGACCTGCGGCAGCCCGAGCTCCTTGAAGCCGAGGATTTCGTAGGGAATCTGACGGTAGACGGCGGCGGTGGCGCCGCGCTGGTTGAAGATGTTCGCGCGGAAGCGCGCCAGCCCTTTGATGCCGAAGGAAAGATCGAGCTCCAGCGCTTCTTCGAAGCGGTGCTTCTGCGCGTCGGTGAGGACGGAGTAGGCGAGCTGCTTGGTCTCCGGCGCCGTGAGGGGCGGCATGTCGAGCGGCACGAGCTTGCCGTCGATGCGGATCTGCGGAGGCGAGTTGGTGGTGACGTGCAGGTCCGAGCCGCCTCGCTCGACCATCGTCTTGAGAAGTTGATGCAGGGTGACGGCCATTGTCTCTCCGAGTTGCCAGTGGCCAGTGGTCAGTGGTCAGTTGCCCAAGGCCGGGCTGACCACTGACCACTGACCACTGGCCACTTCACTACAGAACGGTTTCACGAACGACCTCGTCGATCGTGGTGATGCCTTCTTTGATTTTAACCAGACCGGAGCGGCGCAGGGTGATCATGCCGTTCTCGATCGCTTTCTTCTTGATGTCGATGGCGGTGCCGCCGGAGAGGATGAGGTCGCGGATGTCGTCGTCGATCTGCATCACTTCGATGAGACCGACGCGGCCTTTGTAGCCGGTGTTGTTGCACTTTTCGCAGCCGCGGCCTTTGTAGACGGTGAACGTGCCGATCTCGTCTTTCTTGTAGCCGATGTTGAGCAGCGCCTGCGGCGCGACTTCCACCGGCTCCTTGCACTGCTGGCAGATGCGGCGCGTCAAACGCTGCGCGGCGATGAGCTGCGTGGCCGTGGCGACGAGGAACGGCTCGATGCCCATGTTCATCAGGCGGTTGATCGTCGACGGCGCGTCATTCGTGTGCAGCGTGGAGAGCACGAGGTGGCCGGTGAGCGCCGCTTTGATCGCGATTTCCGCGGTTTCGAAGTCGCGGATCTCGCCGACCAGGATGATGTTCGGATCCTGCCTCAGGAACGAGCGCAGCGTGGCCGCGAAGTTGAGGCCGATGGCCTCTCGCATCTGCACCTGATTGATCCCCGGCAAATTGAACTCCACCGGATCCTCGGCCGTCATGATGTTCACTTCCGGCGAGTTCACTTTCGAGAGTGCCGAGTAGAGCGTGTTCGTCTTGCCCGAACCGGTCGGGCCGGTGACGAGCACCATGCCCCACGGCTTGAAGATGGCTTCCTCGAAGCGCTGCAGCGACTCCACTTCGAAGCCGAGCTTCGTCATGTCGAGGCGGAGATTGTCTTTGTCGAGCAGGCGCAGAACGATCTTCTCGCCGAAGAGCGTGGGCAGCACGGAGACGCGGAAGTCGAGCTCCTTGTTTTTGTCTTCGAGCTTGATCTTCAGCTTGATGCGGCCGTCCTGCGGGAGGCGCTTTTCGGAGATGTCGAGCTTCGACAGAATCTTCATGCGCGAGGTCATGGCGTCCTTCAGTTTCAAAGGCGGGTTCATGATCTCGTAGAGGATTCCGTCGATGCGGAAGCGGACGCGGAACTCTTTCTCGTACGGCTCGATGTGAATGTCGGACGCGCCGCGCTTGATGGCATCGGTGAGGATCAGGTTGACGAGCTTGACGACCGGCGCTTCTTCGGCGCCTTCAGCGAGCGCGTTTGCGTCGAGCTCTTCCTCTTCCTCGAGCACTTCGAGGTCGGCGCTCTCCTGCGTCTGCAGGTCTTCCATGACCTTCTTCAGCTCGAGCGAGGAAGTGGTGCCGTAGTAGTTGTCGATCGCGGCCTTGATGCCGAGCTCGGACGCCACGACCGGCTCGACGTTGTAGCCAGTCATGAACTTGATGTCGTCCATGGCGAAGACGTTGGTCGGGTCGGCCATGGCGATGGTGATCGTCGCGCCGGTCTTGTTGACCGGGAGGATGTTGTATTTGCGCGCGACGTCACCCGAGATCAGCTTGATGACGCTGGCGTCGATCTCGAAGTGCTGCAGGTTGATGGAGGGGACTCCGAACTGCTGGGAAAGGCACTCGGTGATGTCTTCTTCGGAGACGAACCCCAGCTTGATCAGGGTTTC
>DASSMK010000419.1:0-9963 GCA_035688915.1 Thermoanaerobaculia bacterium | reverse complement strand
CACGTAACGGACACGCCTGTGGGGATGCGTGTGAAGAGCGCCGCTACGTCATCATCGATGAGTAGATGACCGTCGGCGAAGTCGTAAGGGCAGAGTGCCTGGTCTTTGTCGGATTCATCATCACCGTTCAGGTCGCGCACTTCCGTCCCATGTCCCGAAAACTGAAACACAATGGCGTCGCCTCGACTGGAGCCGGCGATCATCTGAGCGAGCGTATCGATAATGCCCGCGCGCGTGGCGAGTGAATCCAGAAGCATGGTCGGCGGTTCGAATCCGAGTGACGCGAGCGTGCGCGCCCACAGTTCCGCATCGGCCACACATCCATGCAACGGAGCTGTCGGGTAGCTGTTGATACCGACGCAAAGCGCGCGGCGGCGTCCCGGGGCGACGGCAGGCGCGAAAGCGCCGGCGCGGCCGCGCACCAACAATGATGGCGAGACCGTTGCCGGCGGAGGAACAAACACTCCGGCCAACTCCGCGGGCAGTCGCGGTTCGTCTTCGAAGGCGCTGTTCTTGGCGCACTTACCGGATCCGGCGTTCGCGTACGAAGTCGTCGGTACGCTGCCGCGGATGAATTCGGCGATGCTGTTCATCGTGAGCACGTCATCATCGAAACAGCCGTGCGCAGTCGCGTTCGATCGCGGGCCCGGCGAGAAGAACACTTCGCCGACCGTACCTGCGCCAGGGCTGATGCCGAAGCGTTCACTGACGACACTGTCTTTGGTGAGGAAGCGATCCATGCCGAGGATGGGTTCATCGCGGTCGAGCTCGAGCCCTCGGCTAATCAGGTAGAGCAGAGATTTGCGGTAAACGGTGACACAGTTGTCGTCTCGCTCCGCGCGATCACGCATCGTGTAGATCTTTGCGGTGCGCACTTGGCCGTTCGAGGGCGCAAGCAGCGGATCCATCCGGGAGCGGTAGTCATCGATACGAATGGCCGGAGCGAGCAGATGAAGTGACTCGACTGGCACCCTCGCAGCGTTGAGAAAGTAAGAGTGAAAAATGGCCCCGGCGCTGTGGCCGATCGCATGCACTCTGACGTTGTTTCCGTGATTCTGCAGAAGCGCCTGCAGCTTCGTCGCGACATATCCGGCGCCGCCCTCGGGGCCGACTGCCTCAGCGGCGCTGAGCTTCATGCTGTCCCATACAGCAACGCCGCCAAAATGGCGCACGAAGGTTTCGATGATGCGATCGGAAAGGTCACTCACGCCGCGGCGACCATCCTGCGCGCGCACAAGGATGTCGCGGATTGCGGTGCCGAGGCTGGTGTGCCAGACAAAGAAGATCGGATAGATTCCATTGCGCTTCCACCACCAGAGGTCACGATGCGCTTTGCACAGTGCACCCGCCTGGCTGACGAGGCCGCCGTGCGCGAGAAGGGCGACGTTGAGCGGCTTCGACGTGTTTGGATCGCTCAGCTGTTTTTCCAAGCCGGCGAAGATGGCGTCGACCGTGCCGCGGTTGCTGACGAATAAGTCATCCTCGGCAAAACGGCCTCGACGCAGATTCACGACATGAGGAACGAGATCCATCAACTGCGTGAGCGTTGGGCAATCAGCGCCACGTGCTCCGTCGGCGTCGGCCTCTGACGCGCTGCGCGCGACGTACTGATCGTAAGTTTCTTCTTCCTCAGCGAGCTCGCCGTCGGTATCGGCGGCGCGTGGTGCAACACGCGTGGCGAGCGGCTCAATGAGACTCGTGAGCGCCTCGGTGAGGAACTCATCGCGCTCCGCGTCGGCCGGCCGCGATGGCAACTCAGCCAACACTTCGCCGACGCGGCTGACGAACTCAGTTTTTTGGATTGACGAGCCGGGACAGCTCTTCGAGCTCATCTCGTTGTGGAACCGGATCGCATCGGTTCCGAGGCCGAATCGCTGAAGAATGAGGGCGACGATGCGGTACGCGTGCTCGGCTTGTACACCATCGAACGGCTCTTCGTGTTCGTCGAAATTGCCGACCATCTCCATCATGAAAGGGCCGGCTTTGCTGTTGCCGTTGAAGCCCGTCGCGCTGGCCGGAGGGGCATTCCAGGCTCGGCCAGTCCAGACGAAGCCGTCGGGATCGAGCGTGATGTGCTGTGCGATATCGGAGAAGCCACGATTAGAGCGGTGGTCGCGATCCATCGCTTCGATGGTCTGCAATCCTTTGAAATGGCTGCGCCGCGGAATCCACGTGTGGTGAACGTGGAACGAGGTGATTCTACGTTTGAAGTCGAAAAGCCGAACGAGCTCGGCGAACTGCGGTATGTCAAGGCGGCGGAACGGTGCGGGCACGAGTCCTCCTTCGCGAAGTCGATGGAAAGGAGGGACACGTTTTCGCATTTCCCGGATTGCGTGCGCGGAGTCGCTATCCCGCCACCGCTTGGCTGCCTCGACGGCCACGACGGGTATGGACTTCGTCGAGGCGCGGCACTCCGTATATGTGACGACTCTCCCGACGGCCGGGCGCGATCTGTTCCTGCTACACCTATCGACCATTCAGCGGGCGATCCGTTTCTGCGCGCTTCGTTCGTCCCTGCGGCCCGACCATGCCGAGGACTTTTCGTCGTGGGCGATGTTGAAGCTGATTGAGAATGATTACCGCGTCATTGCGGAGCACGACGGCAAATCCAGCTTTCCGGCGTTTATCAGCGTCGTGGTTCATCGTTTGTTGCTCGACTATCGCAACGCGCAGTGGGGCAAGTGGCGGGCTTCGGCGAAAGCGATCCGAATGGGCGACGCGGCGGTGGTGCTCGAGGCAATGTTGTATCGCGACGGGCTGACTACTGAGGAGGTGATTCCGGCTCTTCGTCGCCGATGGCCGGACTTGACACGCCAGGACATCGAGCGGCTGGCGACGGATTTACCACCGCGGCTTCCGAAGCCGCGCGTCGTCGGTCTCGCGGCCGCTGAACACGCGTCTGTCGAGACGGAGAACGCGCTCTTCTCGGCCGAGCGCGAATCACTGGCGCGAAGCGTCGCAGACGTGGTACGGCGAGCGTTGCGCGCGATGGATTCAGAACAGCGCCTGCTGCTCCGGTTGCGTTTCGAGGGTGAAATGAGCGTGGCCGAAATCTCCCGCGCGTTGCAGATCGATCAGAAGCCGATCTACCGGAAGATCGAGCGGGCACTCGTGGCGATTCGAAAAGATTTGCAGGAATTCGGAATTGGCGACGACGACCTCAGAGAGGTTCTCTCCTGTGGGAGCGCGCTGGATTTTGGCTTTGAACAGGCGAATGCGGCGCCGCTGCAACGCGATGAGGAGCCGTCGTGAACGAATACCGCGATAAATCGCGCTGCCCGTCCGCGTCAGTCCTTGCTGCATTCGTGGAAGGGACGATCGATCCTGAGCAGGCTGCGGCGGTCGCGCGCCATGCGGCCGATTGCCCGGAGTGCGTCGTAATCGCCGGCGGCGCTGCGCGCTTTTTGGATCCCGAATCGGAAGACGAAAACGAAAGCGAGCCGGTTCCGGTAGCCGATGCCCGAAAATGGGCGATTGCCGTCGCTGTCGCGGCTACGCTGATCATTGCTGTCACCACGGGTTGGTACGTATCGCTGCCACACGATCCTCTCCGGCGCTTACGTACCCTCGCGGCAGCGGACAACGCCAGGACGGTCGAGGGTTATCTGGCTGGATTCCCGCACCGCCGGCTTGCTGCGACGCGCGCCGGCACGCAGCCGATTAATCTCGAGTATGAAGCGGAAGCGGAGCGTCTCGCCCGTTCGTCGCGGCGCGACAGCGGCACCCTGCATGGACGCGGCGTCGCCGCGTTGCTGGCCGGAAGACCAAATGACGCCGTGCGGTGGTTGACGGCCTCTGTCGAGGCGGACCCGGCCGATGCCGAAGCCTGGAACGATCTCGCCGTGGCTCATCTGGCCGTGGGACAAGCGGAGCTCGCGCTCGCGGCGGCGACACGAGCCGAGGCGCTTACGCCGAAAGCAGCCAGCGCTCACTTCAATCGCGCACTCGCACTGCACCGGCTCGGACGGGATCGTGCGGCCGTTGCGGCGCTCGTCGCAGCTGCTGGCGTGGAAGCGGATGGCGGCTGGCGTGACGAGATCCGCGCTCGGCAGTCGTTCCTCGCCCGGTGAGAAATCCCGCCCCGCGTCCGTCATAAGACGCGACGATCTCGGATCACCGGATCGACTTCAATTGGGGAGAGGGACTTCATGAAGCAAAAAGCGGTATTGATTGCTGTCAGCGAATACCAGCCGTACGGCACACGGCTGGATGCGCCTAAGTACGACATCGATGAATGGGAACGGGTGTTGAAGCGGCTCGGTTTCGAAAGTAGCAATATTCGCAAGCGCGTCGACAGTCAGGCAACGCGAGACGTGGTCATGGACGACCTTCGCTGGCTGTTTGACGGCCTGTCCGAGGACGACCAGCCTGTATTGTGTTTTCTCGGCCACGGGACTCGCGTCGAGGCCCACAGTGGTGCATCCGAGCCATACGAAGAGGCCATTCTGGTCTATCCTGCCGGGGGTTCGCTGAAGGCCGCCGAGATTACCGACAGCGACCTCACCGCCATCGTCTGCGCCGCCAAAGTGCCGCATGGCGTCGACTGCACCATCATAGTTGACTGCTGTTTCTCGGGTAATCTGCGCATTCCTGTCGGAGGCGCACATCCGCTGCTCGTCGAGTCTGCTGTGAAAGATTTACAGGTGAGCTCACCGATTCGCCGCTTCGGATCGTTAGGAATGGCGGGCGGCGCCGCGTCGCGCGACTCGAGCAAATCGGGCTGTGACGTCGAACAACCCATCATTGTTGCAGCCTCGGCTCGCGACACAACGGCCTATGAAGCGCCTGTTGCTGGCAAACAGCACATGCTGTTCACGTACGCAGCCACGAAATACATCACTACGGCGCTGGACCAGAAGAAGGTCGTCATATTCGAGAGGCTCGTACACGACATCTACCCGCTGGCCGCGGGCTTCGAAAAGCAGCGTCCGGTCATCGTCGGCAACACCGGGCGGAGCGGAGACGCTTTTCCGGGACAGCCTGGGCGCGCGCGGAGCGCCCACGCCGCCGTTGCGAGCCGTGGCCTCGACGAAAATGCTGTGGGGTCGACTGCTGAACTGTGTATCCAGATCGAGGGCATCGGCTGTTATGCAGACCACCGTGACGAGGGCGATCCTTACGCGAAACGTCTGCTATTCCCACATGACGGCAGAACCGATCCGAACGCCCGCCATCTGACCTTCATCGAGATTCCAAGCGAGCATGCGACGTACAGCGGCACGCTCGCTCCTAAAACGGGCGACGACTCGAAGCATGTCAATGATCCGACCAGCTACCTTCGGTGGGAACTGCGCGGGCATTCCATCACCATCGACGAAACCGACAGCGACAGCCCCTTCTGGCCATCCGTTTTATACGAGCAGCACGTGGCAAAGATGACGCAAGTCTACCCTCCCTATGCAAGGGAACAGTACCACCCCCGCTCCGAGTGTTTCGACACGAATTCGAGCGCGCCTCTCGTCGACATTCTCGATGCGTTTTGCGATCTCGTGGCGGGGCGTCTCACCATCGGTCCGCTCGACGGATTCGATACCATGTTCACCAGAAAGACTGGCGAGGTCACAAAGACGATCGAGTCGTGTCGTTACACGCTTCTCTGCATTCCGCTGACGGAAGACGTCGCAACGATCGTCGTCAGACCATTCGGTGAAACAGAGCCTGTCGCCAGGATCAAAGTGAAACGTGGCGGGAAGGTGCGCATCGGCAACATTCGCCTCGGAGACATCATCGGAGACAATACGACAGAGGATCCGGCCGAGAACTTCAGGCTGTATTACAAACTGGCGCCAGCGGTACCGCCAGATCCTCCGTTGCCTGCGAAGCCAACCCTTCCGACGAACTTCTGCTCTCAGACCAACTGGCCTTGACGCTTGCGGTCGGGGCTCGTTGTGCGGGCCCCGACCTGCGTTACGCTTATCCGATCGTTTCCAGGCGCACACCATATCGTTTTGCCGTATTGACGGTCGGCGCTGCCATGGCCGTGATTCTCCTTTTCACGTGGCCACTTCTGCAGCGATGCACCGACGCGTATCGGCTCGACATTGCGATGCTGCGCGTGCGGCGTTTGGCTGACGATCCGGGCCGCTTCCCTGGGCGTCTCACGGCACCAGCCGGTGCGCTTCCTCTCCGATGGCTGGCGAGTGGCGACGTCGGCCGTGCTCAGGCGTCCGTGGTGCTGCTCCGGCTTGCCAAGACCGCGCGCGGCGACACAGCGCTCCGCGCAAGCGGTACCGCGCATTACTTGACGGCTGACTACGCGCGCTCCGCTGCCGAGTTTTCCGCCATCCACCGGCGTTCGGCGGACGACTGGAGCGACCTGGCGGCCGCCGAACTGTGTGCGGCGATACGCGGCCACGAACCCGAACGGCTCGTAGCGGCCCTCGCCGCTGCTGATGCTGCACTCGGAGTCGTACCTACTAAGCGCGAAGCGCTCTTTAATCGCTCTGCGGCAATCACGGCACTCGGAGTGGCACCCGCCGCTGAATCATCGCGGCGGGTCGCAGTGTCTGCGGACGCCTCTCCTTGGTCAGCGCTTCTTCGTCGCGTTGATGTTGTCCAGCCGCGTGACGACCGACGTATCTGGATGGAAGCGCTCGGCAGACCAAACCTTACCCGGAACGATCTCGTGCGTCTCACTGTCGCCTCGCCGGAGATCGCGCGGCGCTTCACCGAGGGGGTCTTCCTCGCCGGATGGGCGGAAGCTTACCGTTCTGGCGATACAGCGACGGCCCTTCGATATCTACAGTGGGCGAGGATTGTCTCTGGGGCGTTGCAGAAAGAGACCGGGGAGTCGTTGCCGTTCGATTCTGTTGTCGCCATTGAACGTGCCACACCGCAACGCCTGCAAGAACTGGCGCGAGGGCATCTTGCGTATCGCGATGGGCGAAAAGCGTACAAGGCGAGGAAAGTGGCTGAAGCCGAGGCTATGTTGCGGAAGGCGGAGGAGGCACTCGCAGCGGGCGGCAGTCCGATGGCGGCGCTTGCCGGCTGCTACGCCGCTAGCTGTGTCTTTGATCGAGATCGTCCGGCCGCGGCACTGCAGGAACTCTCGAAACTTCTTGTCCCCGAGGTCGCGGCCCGCCATTACGCGCTCACTGCCCAACTGCAATATCAAATTTCGCTCTGCAAGGCCATCCAGGGTCATTGGTCCGAGGCGGTCCATGCGGCAACGGCTGCACGTGCTCTTTATGTGCGAGTTGGAGAACGTGAAAGCGCGGCAGCCGCCGACGGCGTTCTGAGCGAAGCGTACGATTTTCTCGGGCAGTCGCCGCTGGCGTGGCGATACGGGCTTGCCGCCTTGCGCGATGCGTCGGCCGTCGCGGATTTCGGCCTGGTCCGCACGATCCTCGGCCTGCTTTGCCGCATCGAAATACGCGGTGGCCGCTGGAGGAATGCGCGTGCACTCACACGCGTCGAACAGAACGTCCTCCGCGTGGCTCCGGATGGTGCAATGGATGCGGAGCTGTTTCGGCGAAGTGCCATCGTCGAATGGCGTTGTGGTCGCGGCAACGAGGCCGCAGGATTTCTGCTTCGTGCACGCAACGCAGCGCAAAGCTCCGAAGATGCCGAATTGCGTGGAAGGCTCATCGCCGAAGTCGATGCGGCTTCTGGAGTGATCGTCCGTGCCACGGACGCGCGTTCTTCGGTCCGCCTACTCACTTCCGCGATCACATTTCAGGAGCAGGCAATGCGACCGATCCTCTTACCAGAGCTTCTCCTGGAGCGCGGCCGTGCGTACCTGCTGTTAGCTGATTTGTCAGCCGCTGATCGCGATTTCGATCGCGGTATCGCCGAGCTCGAGCACCAGCGGCGACGCGTCGCCGAGCCTGAGCTGCGCAACGGCATCTTCAGCGATGCTGGCGAGCTGTTCATGGAAGCCATTGCGCTGCAACTCCGTTTGCACCGCGGTGCCGCTGCTGTTCTGTCGTACGTGGAACGTGGCCGCGCACGCACGACACTCGAGCAGATCGGCGGAGGTGTCGAGCGGATGGCCGGAGTGCCCGATGTCGCGGCGATTCAGCGGCATCTCGGCGAACGAAGCGCGCTGGTGGAGTACGTCGCGCTGCACGATTCGCTCAATACCATCGTCATCAGGCGGCAATCCATCGTCTTGCGCACGACGCCGATCACGCGCGAAGCTCTGGCCTCCGCAGCAACGCAGTGGACGATTTCTGGCGAAAACAGCCGCGACAGAAGCGGCGCACTGCTCTACGACGCGCTCATTGCTTCAATCGCTGCCGATCTCGAAGGCATCAGCGCAGTCAATATCGTTGCGGATGACATATTGGAGCGCGTGCCGTTTGCCGCGCTCCGCCGTGGCATCTCTGATTCGTATTTGATTGAGAAGTACGCAGTGGCGATGGTCCCCAGCGCGAGCGTATTCGTCACCACTTGCAATCGATGGCGCGTTTGGCGGCGTCCTAGAAGTATCGTTGCATTCGGCAATCCCGAAATTGCGCGCGACGCATACCCTACGTTGGTCAATCTCGCCGGCGCAGAAGAGGAAGCCGCAACGGTGGTCGGCCCGTATCGGCAGCGGACGCTTCTTCTCGGTCCGGCGGCGACGTCGATAGCGTTTCTTACCGCTGCGCCTCGCTATGACGTGGTGCATTTCGCTGGACATGCGATTGTTCAAAGGCAAGATCCTGCCCGTTCCGCACTGATCCTGAGCCCCACCAAGGGCTCGACGGGTGCGGTGACGCTGAAGGAGATTTCGGGCATGCCGTTCCACTCCACACAAGTCGTCGTGCTGTCGGCCTGCAGCACGCGCGAGGGAGCTAACGGCGCGATCGAAGGCGTAGAGAGCCTGACCCGCGGCTTTCTCATTGCCGGAGTGCCGGCTGTCGTCGGTACGTTGTGGGACATCGATGATCGCGACGCCGCGCCGCTACTGGTGGCGTTTCACGAAGGGCTTGCCGCCGGTCGGGAGCCGGCCGAAGCTCTCCAAGCTGCACAGCGCGCTGCGATTCGATCGGGCACCGCGCCGGCGGCGTGGGCGGCGTTTGCTCTTACGGGCAGAGCGTCAGATTTTGTCGCTAACCCCGCCCGCCCTGATTTCGGCGGACACGAGCCGATCGCTCCGTTGCGAAACGACCGATGATTTTTTACGCGGCCGCCGGTCTATCACTGCGAATGGAGGAAGTGCACATGGATAGCGTGGTTCATTTCGAAATGCCGTACGAGAATCGGGAGCGGATGAAATCGTTCTACGAGAGCGCGTTCGGCTGGCAGGCGCAGCAGCTCGGACCCGAGATGGGCAACTACGTCGTCGTGAAGACGACGGAAGGCGGCCCCGATGGACGGCCCACGACGCCCGGCGCGATCAACGGTGGTTTCTATGAGAAGCCGGCCGATCCGATGGGATAGTATCCGTCAGTGGTCATCGCCGTTCAGGACGTCAACGAAGCGATCCAGAAGATCAAGGACGCCGGCGGCAAGGTGCTCGGCGAGCCGATGGAAATCCCCGGCGTCGGCCTTTACACATCATTCGTCGACACGGAAGGCAATCGCGTCAGCATCCTGCAGCCGAAGGGGATGTAGCGCATCGCATCGTGTGCGCCGTCGCGAGAGGCGGCGCACACACTTAACATGTCGCGGATGAAACGCGCCGCGCTGATTCTCGTTCTCTGCAGTTGCCTTGCGTTCGATGCTCACGCGCGAACGCGGCCGCGCTGGAGCGACACGTTCGCCTCGCGCGTGGAAGTGCTCGCGCTGCTGCAATCGCTGAACGGCGAGATCCTCGCGTCGACGAGCGCGACGCGCACGCTCGAGGCGTGGTGCGGTGAGCATCACATGGCCAGCGAAGCGAAGATCGTGGCCAAACGCGTCGCCGGCGTCGACAAAACCGCATCGGCCGATCAACTGCAACGCCTCGGCGTGCAAAGCGCGTCCGAACTGCGTTATCGCCGCGTCGAATTGCGCTGCGGCGCGCATGTGCTCTCCGTCGCCGACAACTGGTACGTG
>DASSMK010000418.1:0-44585 GCA_035688915.1 Thermoanaerobaculia bacterium | reverse complement strand
CGCCGAGGGCGCTCGCGAGAATCCGGCGGGCGAGGGCGCTCGCGAGAATCCGGCGGGCGAGGGCGCCCGCCGCTCCAACCTACGGGTAGTAGCCCCGAATCGTCTTCGCCTTGCCTTCGCCGACCTGCACGTTCACCTCGCGCCACTTGCTGCCCGGCTTCACATCGTTCGGCGGATAGAAGCCGAGGATGTACTGCGAGCGCAGCTCGTTCTGGATGTCGGTGTAGATGCGGCCGAGGTCTTCGGCGTGCTCGATGTAGTAGGCGTTGCCGCCGGTTTCTGCGCAGAACTTGTTCAGCTTGTACTTCACGTCCACTTCACTCGGGCGGATGCCGATGCCGATCGCGTAGATCGGCACCGCCGCGCGGCGCGCGTATTCGAGCGCCTGTTCGAACGAGAACTTCGACGCCGTGTCCTTGCCGTCGCTCAGCAGCACGAGCGCCTTCTGCCCCTTCATGCCGAGGAAGTTGTAGAGCGAGAACACCACCGCGTCGTACATGGCGGTGTACTCCTCGGCCCGCAGCTTGGCGAGGCCGGCGTGAATGTCGGCCACGCGCGGCGACCACTTCTGCACGACCTGCGGCTGGGAATCGAACGCCACGACGAACGCGCGGTCGCCCTTCTTCATCACGTTGTCGAAGAACTGCGCCGCCGCCTTCTGCGCTTCATCCATGCGCGGCTGCATCGAGCCCGAGGTGTCGATGGCCAGTCCGATCGAGAGCGGCAGATTCTTGACCTGCTCGAACTTTTCGATCTTCACCGGTTTGCCTTCGTCGAAGACTTTGAATGCGCTGAGATCGAGCGTGTTCTGCGGCTTGCCGTTCACGAGCACCGTCGTCGGCAGTTCGACGAGATGGACGTTCAGCTCTTCCATGTACGCCGGCGTGTTGATCATCACCACGTCTTCGATCGGCGTGCTCGTCTCTTCCTTCAGTTTCGCGACGGCGCGGATGTAGCCGACGCCGCCGTTGTCCGCCGGAATGGTGACTGTCTGCACGAACGGCGGGTCGTACATCGTGGCGACCTTCGTCTCGTTCCAGTACAGCTCCACGTTGTCGAGCTCTTTGCCTTCCGGCACCTTCACGTCCACTTCCACGCGCGTACGGCCGCGCAGGTTCGGTGCGAACCGCGGCGAGAGAATGCGCACGCGGAACGGATCGGTGCCGGTGTTGACGACGACGTCGTCGCCGGCGATCGCTTTATCGGTGCTGTCGAGACCGACCACGCGGATGCGGCGCGATTGCGGCACGTTGCCGAAATCGAGATCGAGCGTGTACGGCGGCGAGCGGCGCACCGCCACCTTCTTGCCGTCCAGCCAGAACTCGACGCCTTTGATTGCGTCGCCGGTCACGAGCGTCTCGATCTTCTGGATGCCGTTCACCAGCTCTTCGCCGTTCGGCGGCACAATGCGCAGTCGCGCGTCTTTCGCGTCCGCCTCTTTCTTCAGCTCCGTGACCGTCGTCGTCGCTTCCTGCTTGTTCGCGTTCGTGGCCGGCGTGTCGAAGATCTCCGGCACGGTGAGGTCCTGCTCGAGGATGACTTCCGCGCCCGAATTCGCGTCCGTCACCTTGATGCGCGCGCGGTAGTCATTCGGGCGGAGCAGGCGATCGATGACGATCGGCAGCTTCTCGTCTTTGATGTCGGACGGATAGTCGAACCGGTAGCGATATTTTTCCCACAGCTGCTCATCGCGCAGCACTTCGCCGACCACGTCGAGCGAGTACATCTGCGCGCCGCCCACTTCCTTCACCGCGATCTGCGAGCGCGGCACGAGGATGGTCATCTCCGCGTCGGTGCGCTGGCCCTGTTTGGTCGGATACTTCACCGCGAATTCGGCGGTGAGCTTCGGCGCGTCGGGATTCGCGAGCACCACCGACCGCAAGATCTTCCGCACATCCTCCGGATTCACCTCGGGCGGCTCGAACACCTTCACGATGTCCGTGCGGTTCTGCTGCATCTGCCCGATCGCTTTCAGGATCTCGTCGCCGTCTTTGCACTCCACCTGAATGCGATTGATGTAGGTGTAAGGGCTGGCGGAGCCGTTGAAGACTTTGTCCACCGCGCCGCTGTCGCCATCCGCGAACGCCATCTGCTCCTGCGCCACCAGCTCCGCGAGCGACGTTTGCGTGTCCATGGACGGCGTCCAGAGCACGTAATCATTGCCGTTGCGCGGGATGTAAAAGAGAAGCCGGGTGTTGTGGCCGAGGCCGGGGACGTAGAGGTACTTCCAGATCTGGATGGGTTGGAGAAGACGGCTGCAATCGACCGTCACGAATTCGGCGGGCGCGCCGTGCAGGAGATACATGCGCGCGCGGTCCGAGGAGACCTGTTTGAACTGCGTCTTCGCGTCTTCGAGGCGGTCGTAATACTGATCTTTGAACGCGCGATTGGTGGTGCCGGCGTAGACGTCGCGGCGATGCCAGAACTCCTCGACGAAAATCTCGCGCTGCGGATCGGTCTCCAGAACGAGAAACGTATCGAGCTCCGTCGGCAGCATGATCGGCTCGACGTCGATCAGGAATTGGCGGAACTTCTCGTCGAGCTTCGCGATCTTGTCTTTCCGCTCGCGCCGTGAGAGTTTGCGAATGCCCGCGCCCGGCGGCTGCGGTTTCTTGTCGGCTTTTTTCTCTTGCGGTGGCGGCGCGGCAGGAGGATTGTCGGCCCGGGCCAGTGTGGTTGTAGCGAACGCGATCGTCAGGAAGACGGCCAACGCAGTGCGCTTCATCGATTTCCTTCCGCGGAGCTCATGAGAATCTATTTGGACAACAACGCCACGACGGCGATTCACCCGGACGTGTTGCACGTCCTCGAAACTTCGCTGCGCGATGTCTTCGGAAATGCCTCGTCCATTCATAAAGAAGGCCAGCAAGCACGACGGGTGATCGAAGACGCGCGCGAGTCGGTCGCGGGGCTGCTGAACGCGACCGCGCGTGAGATCGTCTTCACCAGCGGCGGCACCGAGTCTAACAACGCGGCGATTTTCGGAGCGGTGGGCGAGGGCTCTCGTTCCCACATTGTGACAAGCGCCATCGAGCATCCCTCTGTGGCTGAAGCAGTTCGCGAGCTCGAGCGGCGCGGCCATCCTGTGACGCGCGTGCACCCAACGCGTGACGGCGCGGTGAACGCGAGCGATGTGATCGACGCTTTGCGCGACGACACGCGTCTCGTGGCGGTGATGCTGGCGAACAATGAGACGGGCGTGATTCAGCCCGTCGCAGCGATCGGCGAAGCATGCCGCGCGCGCAACATTCACTTTCATTGCGATGCGGTGCAAGGCGCGGGAAAGATGCGCGTCGATGTGGAAGCGCTGGCGTGCGACACGCTGGCCATTTCCGCGCACAAGATGCATGCGCCGAAAGGCATCGGCGCGCTGTTCGTGCGCAAGGGACTGACGATGCAGTCGCACATGTTCGGCGGCGCACAGGAACGGCGGCGTCGTGCGGGAACGGAGAACGTGCCGCTCGCCGCAGCATTCGGCCTCGCCGCGAAACTTGCGGCCGACGCGCCGCTCGCGCAGATCGCCGCATGCCGCGACGCGTTCGAAGCTCTCGTGCGCTCTTCGCTCGACGTGACGATCAACGGAGCGAACGTCGCGCGCGTCGCAAACACGTCGAACATCACGTTCCACGACGCCGATGGCGAAGGGATCGTGATCGCGCTCGACCTCGCCGGCGTGGCGGTGTCGACAGGCTCCGCATGCAGCTCCGGACGCGTCGAACCGAGCTCCGTGCTGCTCGCCATGGGCCTCTCACCCGACGACGCGCGCGCGACCGTTCGCTTCTCGCTCTCGCGCTTCACCACTGGCGCCGAGCTCGAGACTGTGGCCGCCCTCCTCGCCGACCTAGTGCCGCGCTGCAAACGAATCTCGCGCTGACCGTTGGAGCGGCGGGGCTCGCCCCGCCGGCTTACTGCGCCAGCCGACTGCTGACCGACCTGGTGCCGCGCTGCAATCGCAATTCGCGCTGACCGTTGGAGCGGCGGGCGCCTCGCCCGCCGAGGCACTGACGAAGAACCCGGCGGGGCAAGCCCCGCCGCTCCAACGTTCGGCGCGAGGGCGGGGAAACATCGCCAAAATCAGCCGAATATCCCTTGCCGCTGCCGCGTTTCCCGTGGCATTGTTGTGAACCGATTTGGGTCCGATGGCCGATAAACTCATCCTCCAGGGCGATCTCTCGAAGATCCAGCTCCCGGACGTTCTCAGCTTCCTCGCGATGATCCGCGGCAGCGGCAAGCTCGTCGCCACCAACGATCACCTCGAGCGGAACATCCATTGGAAGGAAGGCGAGATCGTCTTCGCCAGCTCGAACTCCCCCGAGCACTCCCTCGGCCAGTTCCTCCTCCGCAACGGCAAGATCACGCGCGAGGAGTACGAAGAATCGAAGCGCCGCGTGACCGCCCAGCTGCGGCACGGCAAGATCCTCGTGCAAATGGGCGCCATCTCGCCGAAGGATCTCTGGTGGGGCGTCAAGAATCAGGTGCTGGAGATCATCTACTCGCTGTTCGGCTGGACGAAAGGCGAGTTCTCGTTCCTCGATTCATCGGCCGAAGAGCTGGCGCAGGAGCGCATCGTCCTGCAGATCCACACGTCGAGCGTGATCATGGAAGGCATCCGCCGCCTCGACGAGTCGGCGCGCATCCGCGAGAAGGTCCCCAACCTCGACATCGTCTTCATGAAGGTGCCGGGCGTGACGCCCGACTTTGCGGATCTCGACATGAACGAGGCGGAGATCGCGATCTTCAACAGCATCGACGGCAAGTTGAACGTGCGCGAGCTGACCGGCCGCTCCGATCTCACCGAGTTCGAAGTGACGCGCATCCTCTTCCAGCTCATCTCCGCGCGTCTCATCGAACTGGCGCCCGAAGAAAAATCGTTCCGCCCGGTCTTCCTCGACGTCGAAGATTCACCCGAGCTCCTGAAGGTGATCTCGACCTACAACGACATGTTCGGCCGCCTCTTCGAAGCGCTGCACAAAGCAGTGGGTGAGGATCAGGCGCGCGACATCTTCATGACCGTGTTGCAGAACGCGGAGACCGACGAGCTGTGGGCCGGCGTCTTCTTCGATCAGTACGGCCGCTTCGACGAGAACATGCTCATCGCCAACATCTCCGAGCTGCCGTTCGAGAAGCGCAAAGCGGTGCTCGACGAAGGGCTGAACACGCTGCTCTCGGTGCAACTGTTCGAAGTGAGCCAGCATCTCGACCAGGCGGGCAAAGTGGACGTGTTCCGCTTCATCTCCGATCAGAAGGCGAGTTTGGAGAAGGCGCTGGCGATGTAAGTCTCCGAGTCTCCGAGTCGCAAAGTCTCCGAGTCGCTTCCGGCAAACCGCCACTTCTCCTCTGAGACTCGACGACTCAGCGACTCTGCGACTCCTCCCGTCCCTGATATCCTCCGCCCCGCATGTTTCCCACCCTCGTCAAAATCGGTACGTTCGAGATCACGACCTTCGGGTTGATGATGTTCCTCGCCTTCATCACGGCGGGGTGGGTGCTCGCGCGCGGATTCAAGCGCTACGGACTCGATGAAGAATTGGCGTCGTCGATGGTCGTGGCCGCAGCGGTCGGAGGCATCGTCGGCGCGAAGATTTACTACGCGATTCTCTTCCGCGACTGGCATCTGCTCTTCGATCGCGCCGGTCTGGTCTGGTACGGCGGTTTGATCGGCGGCTTCCTCGCGTGCAGCGCATACATCCTGCGCAAGCACGTGCCGTATCTCGTCGTCGCCGATGCCGCGGCTCCCGCTCTGGCCATCGGCTACGCCATCGGCCGCATCGGCTGCTTCCTCGTCGGCGACGATTACGGCGCACCGACGAATTCATGGGTCGGCGTCGCCTTCCCAAAAGGCGCACCACCCACCACCGCCCAAGCGCTCCGCGAATTCGGCGCGAAAGTCGATCCCTCCATCGCGCCTGACACGATCCTGCGCGTCCATCCGACGCAGCTCTACGAATCCGCCGCCGCGTTCCTGATGTTCTTCATCCTGACGCGCCTGAATCGCAAGCCGCATCCGCAAGGCCGCGTCTGGGGCGCGTTCCTCATCCTCCTCGGCATCGAGCGCTTCCTCGTCGAAATCGTCCGCGCCAAAGACGACCGCTTCCTCGGCCCCTTCACCGTGGCGCAGCTGATCAGCGTGATTCTCGTGATCGCAGGGACGGTGCTCATCGCGCGCCGCGAAACGCGGCTCGTGGAAGCATGAAAAGCACGCTCGCGATCGTCGCCATTGCGCTGATCGCGACATACTTTGCCGTCAATTCGCTTCTCGGCGCGACCGCGCTCCTCACCGGCAACGACTGGGCGATTCCGTATGTCGTCGTGTTCGTTCTCTCGACCGCGGCGATCACTGCACGCCGCCGCCTCTCCTCCTGGCTGGTGGGCGGCGGCGATGATCGTTCCGGCGCGGTCACCATTGCGATCGTCCGAGCGTGCGGCCTGTTCCTCATTCTCAACTCGATCAACACCTTCGCGCAGACGCTCTGGATCGCGCGGCAGCCCGACTATGCGACGCAACTGCGAGCCCTGCTCGCCGGCGACGCCGTCGCATTCGTCATCGGACTGATTCTCGTTTTTCGCGCGCCCGCCATCGTGCGCTGGCTGGCGGGCGATTTCGTCGCCGATGAGGACGTGAAACTGCAGTCGATGCTGTTCGGTGTGGTCGCGCTCTGGGTGCTGATCCACGACGCGCCGAAGCTCGCCGTGTCGGCAAGACCGGTGTGGGAGATGTGGCAGTCCCAGCGCGATCAACTTCTCTACGAAGTCCCAGCGCGGGAAGCCCTCGCGTCGTTGATCCGCATCTTCATCGCTCTCGCCGTGATCGTCGGCCGCGTGCGCCTTGCGCGTATGTGGGCGCGCCTCCGCTCCACCGACGTGCACTGATAGACTCGCGACCGATGTCGCGTTTCCACTTCACCACCGCTGGCGAGTCGCACGGACCGCAGCTGACGATCATCGTCGAAGGGATGCCGGCCGGCGTTCGTCTCGATCGCGCGCGCATCGATCGCGACCTCTCGCGCCGCCAGCACGGCTACGGCCGTGGCGGCCGGATGAAGATCGAAAGCGATGCGGCCGAGATCCTCGCCGGAGTGCGCGGAGGCGAGACGCTCGGTTCGCCGATCGCCATCGCGGTGCGCAACAAAGACTTCGAGAACTGGCGCGGCGCGATGGATCCGTGGGAGCTCGACGAGCACGAAACGCACAAGCGCCGCGTGCACGCACCGCGTCCCGGACACGTCGATCTGCCCGGCGGGATGAAGTACGACCGGCGCGACCTGCGCGACATCCTCGAACGTGCCTCCGCGCGTGAGACGGCGTCGCGCGTCGCCGCCGGTGCGATCGCCAAAGAGCTGCTGCGCGCGTTCGGCATCGAGCTGCGTTCCGGCGTCGTCTCGGTCGGCAGCGCGGGCGATGCCGAGGCGTCACCGACGTGGGAAGAGCTCGGCAACGTCGATGACGAATCGCCGCTGCGCGCCGTGAATCACGAGCTGGAAGCGGCGATGGTCGCGGAAGTCGACAAGGCGCGCGAAGCGGGCGAGACCCTCGGCGGCACGATCGTCGTCGCCGCGCACGGCCTGCCCATTGGCCTCGGCTCGTACGTGCAGTGGACCGAAAAACTCGACGGCCGCATCGCCCAAGCGATCCTCTCCATTCACGCGGTGAAAGCGGTCGCCATCGGCGAAGGCGTCGCCGGCGCGCGCCGCCTCGGCTCTGAAGTGCACGATTCGATCTATCGTGAGAAGGATCGCTACATCCGCAAAACGAATCGCGCTGGCGGCCTGGAAGGCGGCGTGACGAACGGCGAAGACGTGGTCGTGCGCGCATTCATGAAGCCGATCTCGACGCTGCGCCGCGGCCTGCCGTCCATCGACATCGAAACGCGCGAGACACACCGCTCGCAATGGGAACGCAGCGACGTCACGGCCGTCCCCGCCTGCGGCGTCGTCTGCGAAGCAATGCTGGCCATCGTCCTCGCCAGCGCAATGCGCGAAAAATTCGGCGGCGACTCGCTCGCCGAAATGCGCCGCAACTACGACGCATACCTCGCGCAGATCGCGCAGTTCTAGAACACGCCCGGAATCAGCCGCTTCGTCCGCGTCATGTACGCGCGATATTTCTCGCCGAGCGCTTCCACCAGCGCGCGCTCTTCCACGCGGATGCGATACGCGAACGCGGCGCCGGTGCCGAGGAGCATGGCCGCGACGCTGAGCCAATTGCAGAAGGCGATGCCAAGGCCGAGGAATTGGAGGAGGGAGCCGGTGTAGGCGGGGTGGCGGATGAAGCGGTAGACGCCGTGATCGATGACGTCGTGATCGGCGCGGATCGTCACCACCACCGTGAAGAAGCGGCGCAGCGTGTAGATCGCGATCCAGCGGAGCAGTGTGCCGGCGATGAGGACGGCGATGCCGATCCAGAACGCTTCGCGCGGCATCTGCGTCGCTTCCACGCGCGTGAGATAAGACGCGGCGAAGACGGAGATCGTGATCGTGATCCACAGCAGCGTGATCGATGAGCGGTCGCGCGATTCCGCTTGCGCGGCGGTGCGGCGGCGCGCGATGCCGAGGGCGATTTCGGAGAGTACCCAGATCGCGGAGACGATCGTCAGGATGCGGCTCGGAGTCATTGCGGCGATGATAATGCGCGCATGCCGTACCGCGACCTCTTTCCCGTGACGAACCACGTCGTCTACTTCAATCACGCCGCGGTGGGACCGTTGTCGACGCGCGCGGCGGAAGCGATGGAGCGGCACGCGCACGACCAGCGCGATTACGGCGCGCTGCATTGGCGGGATTGGTATGCGGAGATCGATCGGTTGCGCGAAGCGGCGGCGCGGCTGATCGGAGCGCGCGCGCCGCGCGAGATCGCCATCATCAAGAACACGAGCGAAGGTCTGTCGTTCGTGGCGAAAGGGATGCGTTGGCACGCGGGCGACAACATCGTCACCACCGCGCTCGAATTTCCCGCGAATTGGACGCCGTGGCTGCGCCTCGCGTCACAAGGTGTGGAAACGCGCGTAGTGGCGGCGCCGAACGGCACGTTCACGCCGGAAGATGTCGAAGCGCAGATCGACGACCGCACGCGGCTCGTGAGCGTTTCATCCGTCGCGTTTCACAACGGCTTTGCGTGTGATCTGGAGGCGATCGGCGCGATTTGCGCGCGACGGAACGTGCTTTTCTGCGTCGACGCCATTCAAAGCGTCGGCGTGCTGCCGATCGACGTGCGGCGCGCGAACATCGCTTTTCTCGCGGCCGATGGCCACAAATGGATGTGCGGTCCGGAAGGCGCGGGCATTTTCTACGTGGCCGCGGAACATGCGGGCACGCTCGAGCCCGTCGAAGACGGCTGGACGAACATCGATCGCAAAGGAAAATTCATCGGCGCGCCGATCGACTGGCTGCCGGACTCGCGCCGCTTCGAAGCGGGCTCGCTCAACACGAACGGCATTTACGGTCTGCGCGCTGCGATCGAGTTGCTGCTGGACATCGGCATCGAGAATGTCCACGCCTCCGCGATGCACGTGGCCACGCAGCTCGCCAACGCTTTGCAATCTTTCGGCTTCACGGCGCCCATCCTCGGCTCGCCGATCGTCGGCGCCACTCCACCAGACGTAGAGAAGACGTCCATCCTCTTCCTCCACCGCAAGTTGGAGGAAGAGGGCATCGTCACCGCGCCGCGTGAAGGCCTGCTGCGTTTTTCGCCGCATCACTACAACGACGCGGGCGAGGTGGAGCGCATCGTGGACACACTGCGCCGCATCGTGAATTCGCGTTAAACCGTCTATCATCGTTGCATGACAATGACTGCGGTTTTTCTCGTGGTGATCGCCCTCGGTCTGGGCGCGATCGTGGGGTGGCTGGCCGGGAGCGCGAGAAAAGCGGCGGCGCTGCAAGTGGAGCTGCGCGGCGCGCTCGCCGAATCGCATCGTGCGCTTGCCGAGCGCGATCTCGCGCGCAATGAGCGCGAGAAGACGGCGATCGCGAATCGCGAGTTGCAGCAGCGCGTCGAAGAGGCGCAGCGGTTGGCGGCCGTGGCTGAAACGGAAGGCGTCGAAGCGCGGCGGCTGCTCGCGAATCACGACGCGCTGAAGAAGCAGATCGAAGACAGCTTCGCGGCGCTCGCGCAAAAGGCGTTCAAGGACGTCGGCGAAACGCTGGCGCAGACGAACAGCGCGCAGGTGACTGGTGCGCTCGACACGAAGAAAGCCGAGATCGAAGCGCTGCTCAAGCCGATGCGCGACATGCTCGATCAGTACCGCGGCGAGCTGCACAAGAGCGAGCACGCGCGCAACGAAAGCTACGGCGGTCTTCAGGAGCAGATCCGCTCGCTGCTGACCGCGCAGGAATCCGCGCAGCGCGAGGCTTCACGACTCGCGAACGCATTGCAGTCGCCGACGGTGCAAGGCTCGTGGGGCGAGATGTCGCTCAAGCGCTGCGTCGAGATCGCCGGCATGAGCGAATACTGCGGCGATTTCGAAACGCAGGCCACGTTCATGACCGACGAAGGCCGCCGCCTCCGTCCCGATCTCATCGTCAATCTGCCGAATCGCCGCGTCATCGCCATCGATGCCAAGGCGCCGCTCACGGAGTACATCGCCGCTTCCGCCGAAACGGACGAGACGCGCAAGCGCGCGCTGCTCGAGCAGCACGCGAAGAACCTGCGCCGCCACGTCGACGCACTCGCCAAGCGCGACTACCAGTCGAACGTCGGCGAGACGCTCGACTTCACGGTCATGTTCATCCCGGGCGAGCACTTCCTCGCCGCGGCGCTGGCCACGGATCTCCAACTGCTCGACCACGCTGCCGAAAAGAAAATCTTCCTCGCCTCGCCGACCGTCCTGCTCCCGCTCCTGCGCGCCATCGCCGCGGGCTGGAAAGCGGAGCGCACCGAGGAAAACGCGAAGAAGATGCACGACGCGGCCGTGGAGCTCTTCAACCGCTTCGTGATCGCGATGGAAAAGATCGCCATGATCGGCCGCGCGCTGGAAGGCACGGTCACGAAGTACAACGAAGCGATCCGCTCCATCGACGCGCGCCTCTGGCCGAAAGGCGAGGAACTGCAGCGCATGGCCGGCAGCGGCAAGGAACTGGGCGAGCTGAAACAGCTCGAAGCCGTCCCGCTCGAATCGAGCAAACTGCGCCTGACGATGCAGAACGAGGAGCCGGGGATCGTGGTGGCGATGCGGGAGTAGCGGGAGGCGCGCTGCAGCTGACACGGCGCCGCTGTCATCGCGAGCTTCACGTGCGTGCGCGGCCGTGCAGCTGAGCGCACGCACTCGGCGCAGCGTGGTGAAGTGCGGCGGCATGGCGGCGAACGCGGCCTTGGCGATGCGGGAGTCGCCGCCCGCGGGAAGTTCCCGTCGATTTTCTTGTGTTACGATGCCCAACGTTATGACGACCACGTCACATCTGGAGAACGAGCCGCTGCGGCATAGCAACGCCGGCTCGTGTCTTTGGCTCGTCTAGCGCCTCCTTCCTTTTCCAAGTCCCCTCGTTGAATTGGCGTACCTGGCGATGGTGTCTCTGATGCCTCCGCTCACGACGAACCATTTCGACAACGAGGACGACCTTGATCACCATCATCGATAACTACGACTCCTTCACGTACAACCTCGTGCAGCAGATCGAGCGGTTGGCCGGCGAGCGGCTGCGCGTCGTGCGCAATGACGCGTTCGAGCCCGCAGCGCTGCTCGACGAAAAGCCGCGCGCGCTCGTCATTTCGCCGGGGCCGGGCACCCCGGGGCGCGCCGGCCGCTGCATTGAATTGATCCGCACCAATCGCGACATCCCGCTCCTCGGCGTTTGTCTCGGGCATCAGGCCATCGGCGAAGCGTTCGGCGCGCGTGTCGTGCGCGGCGAGGTGCCGGTGCATGGAAAGGTGAGTGACGTGCGGCATCGCGGCGAGCGGCTCTTTGCCGGCTGTCCGGAGCCGATGCGCACGGCGCGCTACCATTCGCTGGTCGTCGATCGCGAAACGTTGCCCGGCGAATTCACCGTCGACGCGGATACGGACGACGGCGCGGTCATGGCTATCTCGCACCGCACGCGGCCGATCTTCGGCATCCAGTTCCACCCCGAGTCGTACGGCACGGAATCGGGCGATCAGCTGATTCGCAACTTTCTGGGAGGGCTGCGATGATCGCCGAATCGATTCGCCGCGCCGTTGATGGTCAACACCTTGACCGTCAGGAAATGTACGAGATTTTCGGCCACGTGATGGATGGCCGCGCCACGGACGTGCAAAAGTCGGCGCTGCTCATCGCGCTGCGAATGAAAGGGGAGACGTCCGAGGAGATCGCCGGCGCCGCCATGGCCATGCGCGAGCGCGTCACGCCGCTCGACGTCGATCGCCACACGCTGGTCGACACGTGCGGCACCGGCGGCGACGGCCGCGGCACGTTCAACATCTCCACCGTCGCCGCACTCGTCGCAGCCGGTGCGGGGGCGCACGTCGCGAAGCATGGCAATCGCGCCGTGTCGTCGTCGTGCGGCAGCGCCGATCTCCTCGCCGCGCTCGGCGTGCAAATCGATCTCGATGCCGCGCGCATGTCTGCGGTCCTTCGCAGCGCGGGCATCTCGTTTCTCTTCGCGCCGAAACTGCATCCCGCGATGAGCGCGGTGGCCGGCGTCCGTCGCGAGCTCGGCGTCCGCACCATCTTCAATGTCCTCGGCCCCCTCACCAATCCCGCCTTCGCCCGCCGCCAGGTCCTCGGCGTCTACTCCGAGCGCCTCGTGCACGTGGTGGCGCGCGTGCTGGCCATGCTCGGCGCGGAGCACGCGCTGGTCGTGCACAGCCGCGACGGTCTCGACGAAATCTCCGTATCCGCGGCCACGCAGGTTGCTGAAGTGCGCGACGGCGAAGTGACGTCGTATGAACTCACGCCGGAGGAAATCGGCGTCGGCCGCTACGCCATCGAAGAGATCGCCGGCGGCGACGCCGCAACGAACGCGAACATTGCGCGCGCCATCTTGACCGGCGCCACGAACGGCGCACGACACGACATCGTCGCCGCGAATGCTGGCGCCGCGTTGTACGTCGCCGGCGCGGCCGCATCCATCCGCGAAGGCGTAGCGTTGGCGAAGGAATCGATCGCCAGCGGCCGCGCCGCCGAAAAACTGCAGCAGCTCATCGCTGCCACGAACGAGGTTGCGAATGACCGTCATGACTGAATCCACTGTGCTCGATCAGATCGTCGCCCGCACGCGCGAACGCCTGCGCGAAGAGCCGAAACCCGATCGCCGCATCGCCGAAGAAGCGGCACGCGCGAAAGAGGCGCATGCCTTCGCCGCTGCGTTGCGCCGCGACTCCATCAACGTGATCGCCGAGATCAAAGCCGCATCGCCGTCCGCAGGACCGATCGCGCCGAATCCCGACGTGGAAACCATCGCGCGCGACTACGCCACCGGCGGCGCCACAGCCATCAGCGTGGTCACGGAACCGGAGTTCTTCCACGGCTCGCGCGAATGGCTCCGCCGCGCGCGCACAGCCGCGAACCTGCCGGTGATCATGAAAGACTTCGTGGTCGAGCCATCGCAGATCCTGCGCGGCATCATCGCCGGCGCCGACGCCATCCTCCTCCTCGCATCCGTCCTCGACGTCCACGCGCTGCGCGATTTCATCGCCCTCGTCGACGCCTACGGCTGCGACGCGCTCGTCGAAGTGCACGATGAAGAGGAGTTGGCCAAGGCGCTCGAAGCAGGCGCAAAATTGCTCGGCGTGAACAACCGCGACCTGCGCGATTTCCGCGTCGATCTCGGCACCTCCGAGCGGCTGGCCAAGCTCATTCCGTCGGATGTCATTCGCGTCGCGGAGAGCGGCATCAAGAGCAGTCAAGATGTTGACCGTCTGCGCTCTGCCGGCTTCGACGCGTTCCTCGTCGGCGAATCGCTGCTGCGACAGGCCGACCGCGTGCGCGCCGTCCGCGCCTTGGTGGAGCGATGAGCGTCCAGATCAAGATCTGCGGTCTCACGCGCTCCGAAGATGCCGTCGCCGCGGCGGACCTCGGCGCCGACTTTCTCGGGATGATCTTCATCCCGACCTCGCCGCGTCACATCGACGGACCGCAAGCGGCAGCGATCGTCGGCGCCGTGCGCAAAACGAACGCGAAAGCGAAATTCGTCGGCGTCTTCCGCGACGCATCGATCGACGTCATGCGCGATACCGCCGCCGCCGTCGGTCTCGATCTCATCCAGATGCACGGTACCGAAACCGACGAAGACATCGCCGCGATCGGCCGCCCCGTCATCAAGACATTCCGCGTCGGCGATGCGCTGCCGGATACGACCGCCGTCACCAAAGCAGAGTGGGTGCTGTTCGACACCTACGACGAACGCCGCGAAGGCGGCACCGGCCGCCGTTTCGACTGGTCGCTCCTCGCGATGTACCCACGCACACGGCCGTTCCTCCTCGCCGGCGGCCTCAATCCCGGCAACGTCGGCGCGGCCATCAGTCTCGTTCGCCCTGACGCGGTCGATGTCGCCAGCGGCGTCGAGAGCGAGCCGGGCGTGAAAGACCACACGTTGTTGAAAGCGTTTTTTGAAAGAGTAAGGAGATAGACAGGCGCACAGGCTCACAGGCTCACAGGCTCATAGGGGAACGGCGCCTAAAACTCCTCTTTGAGCCTTTGAGCCTGTGAGCCTCTGAGCCTGCGCGAAGCGCATGACCACCACACTCCCCACCCGCGACGGCTTCTTCGGCCAGTTCGGCGGCAAGTTCGTTCCCGAAACTCTCATGGCGGCGCTCGATGAATTCGAGGCCGCGTATCGCAAACTGAAACGCGACAAATCGTTTCGCGCGGAGCTCGACGACACGCTGCGCGATTTCGTCGGCCGCCCCACGGCGCTGACGGAGGCTTCGCGATTCGCGCAGATTTGCGGCGATTTCCGGCTGTTTCTGAAGCGCGAAGATCTCAACCACACCGGCGCCCACAAGATCAACAACGCCCTCGGCCAGGCCCTCATCGCTAAGCGCATGGGCAAGCAGCGCATCATCGCGGAGACCGGCGCCGGCCAGCACGGCGTCGCCACCGCCACCGCCTGCGCGCTCCTCGGCCTGCAATGCGTCGTCTACATGGGCGAAGTGGACATCGCGCGCCAAGAACTGAACGTCTTCCGCATGCGCCTCCTCGGCGCCGAAGTCGTGCCGGTCACCAGCGGCAGCCGCACGCTCAAAGACGCGATCAACGAAGCGATCCGCGACTGGGTCACGAACGTGCGCACCACGCACTACATCATCGGCTCCGTCCTCGGCCCGCATCCGTATCCGATGGTCGTGCGCGATTTCCAATCGGTCATCGGCCGCGAAGCGCTCGCGCAACTGCAGAAGCGCACGGGCAAATTGCCGGACGTGGCGGTGGCGTGCGTCGGCGGCGGCTCGAACGCGATCGGCCTTTTCTTCGAGATGCTGAAACATGAATCGATCCGGATGATCGGCGTGGAAGCAGGCGGACGCGGTCCGACGCTCGGCGAACATGCGGCGCGCTTCTCCGGCGGCGCCCTCGGCGTGCTGCACGGCACGCGCTCGATGATCCTGCAGGACGAGTTCGGGCAGATCGCCGAAACGCATTCGATCAGCGCCGGCCTCGATTACCCATCGATCGGCCCCGAGCACGCGTACCTGCAGCAGATCGGCCGCATCGAATATCACGACTGCAGCGACGAGCTGGCGCTGGAGGCGTTCCACAAACTCAGCGAAACCGAAGGCATCATCCCCGCCCTCGAATCCTCCCACGCCCTCGGCTGGCTCCTGCGCAACGGCGGCGACATCGCGAAAGACTCGGTGGTGGTGGTGAATCTCTCCGGCCGCGGCGACAAGGACGTTCCGCAGATTGCGGCGATGTCCGCAGCGAGTGTGACGCAATGACGCGCGTCGATTCGCTCTTCAAGCGGCTGAAGAAAGAGCCGCGCTGCGGCCTCATCGCGTACGTTACGTGCGGCGATGGCGACACGGTGTCGATCGTGCGCGACCTCGAAGCCGCAGGCGCCGACGCGATCGAGCTCGGCATCCCGTTCTCCGATCCGATCGCCGACGGTCGCGTCATCCAGGCCGCGGCGATGCGCGCATTGCAGAACGGCACGCGCACGCCGCAGGTGCTGGAGATCGCACGCAAGATTCGCGAGACGAGCGAGATTCCGCTGATCGCGTTTTCGTATCTCAATCCGATCACGCGCTACGGCGCGGAACGTTTCGCGCGCGACGCGAAAGCGGCCGGCGTCGATGCGCTGCTGCTCACCGATCTGCCGCCGGAAGCCGGCACGGACGTGCGTGACGCGATGAAAGCCGAAGGCCTCGGCACCACGTTTCTGCTCGCGCCGACGTCGACCGACAAGCGCATCCGCAGCGTCGATCGCGCCAGCGACGGCTTCGTCTACTACGTCTCCACGACCGGCGTGACCGGCACGCGTAGCGATCTCGATCCTGCGCTCATCGCGCGGCTCATCGAGATCCGCGCGAAGCTGCGCAAACCGATCGCCGTCGGCTTCGGCATCTCGAAGCACGAACATTACGAAGCGCTGCGCGACAAATGCGACGCGATCGTGGTCGGCAGCGCGATCGTGCGCGCGGTGGCGAATGGCGAAAGCGCGGGCGACGTGGTGCGCGCGATCTTAGGTCGCTGACGGCGGCAGCTCGTACTCCGGCGCTTCGGCCGTCGCCGCTGCCGTCTCTTCGCTCGCGTACTGCTGTTCCAGCTCGCGCTGCGCCTGGCGCACCTGTGCGCACAAACGGCCGTACAGCGCGCGCGCCGCGGACTTGCGGAACCAGAACTTCACCGTCGCTTTCGAGCGGCGGCCGAAGACCGTCACCACGTCCATGCCGTAGATGACGCGCAGCGTGCCCAGGATGAACGTCGGCATCCCGATGGCGAGGAAGACGGAAGGGAGGATGACGTCGCCGCCGTTGGCGAAAGCGATCGCGGCGAAGAGGAACCAGATCGCCGAGAAGGCGTAGTTGATCAGCGGAAAGGCCACGCCTTTTTCGCGATGAATCGTGACGAGCTGCACGTCCGTGTAGAAGACGCGCTTGCGCGAGACTTCGTATTGCTCGTTGGCGTCGATCTCGAGGCCGTCCGGCAGCTCGTAGATTCGTTCGCGCGTGGCCAGCGTGCTGGCGCGGCCGATGAGGGTTCGTCGCGGTGTCATTTGCCTGGCGTCTGGAAGAGCGCCCAGACGAGAAATGCGATGACGAGCGAGCTGCCGATCACTTCGAGGATGCCGAAGACCATCGATACGGTCGGACCGGTCGTCGATTCGCCCATCTCGCGCCGCTGCGCGCGTCCTTTGCGCGCGTAGACGATCGCGGCGATGCCGAGCGGCAGGCCGAGAAAGATGCCGCTGAGGATGAAACCGAAGAGCGCGGCGTTGCGAGCCATCATCGAGTAATCGCGATAGCGCGTCGTCACGGAGGCCACCGTGCCTTCGGAGCGCACGCGATCGAAGCACGACGGACAGTACGAGCCGCTGCCGACGTTCATGTCGCAGAGCGCGCAGATGAAGAGCCCACAGCGCGTGCAGCTCGTCACCGCGGCGTTGCGCGCGTGATTCGCGCAGGCGCTCGCGCCTTCAGGACCGGTGTGGATGACCTCCACCACGCGCAGCTTCGGTTTCGGCGGCGTGAACGCAGTCGCTTCGAAGGTCTTGTTGCAATCGGGACAATGCACGATGCCGCTGCGGATCCAGTCGGCGGTGAGATGCGCCTGACAGCGCGGGCATTCCGGCCCGTCGTATTGCCGGATGGGGATCGGGGCGGCCATCGATCGCGTTTACATCGCGTTGACGACACGCGTTTTCGCGAACATGTCGTGCAGCGTCGTCTTCTCTTTCGTGAAGAAGGCAGGGATGTAATCGACGATGTAGAGGAAGCCGAGAAGCACGCGGCCGACGGCGCGGCCCCAGGCCTGGCCGGTGGAGAGCGCGCGGCCGTCCGGCGCGACCACTTTCACCTTCAGCGCCATCTTGCCGAGGGTCTGGCCTTTCGCTTTCAGCATCAGCGCTTCGTAGACCATGGCGATCAGGCTGGGCAGGAGAAACCAGCCGCCCATGAATCCCGAGCTTCCCGCCGCGGATTGCATGCCGACGACGCTGAAGATCACGATCAGCGCGGGAACGCCGGTGATCAAGCCGTCGACGAACGAAGCGCCGAAGCGGCGGCTGATGCTCGCGTAATCGAGCACCGTCGCATCAACGCCGGAACGAACGTCGAGCAGCTGCTCCGTTTTGCACGTGGCGCAATACGGATATCCCTGAATCTCGACGAGACAATCGTTGCAGTAAGGTGTGCCGCAACGCGAACAACGGCGGACGCCTTCCGCCACATCGACGTGATTTTGACAAATCATCGGGCCCTCACGATGTGAAATTGGACGGCGGAGAGTTTACCGCGAGCGCGCGGTTTTGCGCGTTTCCTCTTCTTTCGGATGGAACAGGACGGCCGTGAGCGCGCGCACGAAGTTCTCGCCGCTCAGCTCTTCCTCTTCCATGTGCAGCTTCTCGCGATAGACGTTCGCCACTTCATCGAAGAGGTCGTAGCGCGCGGCGGCCTGCATCTTTTCGGCGCGCAGGCAGAGCGTCAGCAGGAACTCGCGCTCTTCCAGGCTGATGCGATGGCGGATCAGCCGCAGCGCGCGCGGCGTGCGCAGCGAATTGTGGCGGCGTTCCGACGCGAGCTGGCCGCGGTAGGCGAGCGGTTGCGCGTCGCGGATGACGAGCGTGTCCGCAACGACGTCGCCGAGGCGGCGGCGCAGCGGCGAGACCATCGTGGAGATCGCGGCGATGCCGTAAAACGCGGGCGCGAAATCGAGCACGCGCACCATGTTGCGCGCGAGCGATTGATAGAGCGAGACCGGCAATCCGCGCGCGTCGACCACGCGGATGCGCAGCGCGCGCTTGCCCGGTGTGCGGCCCTGGCGCTTCGTTTCGAAGTAGAGATGCCAGCCGATGGTGAGCACGAAATTCGCGGTGACGACGATGGCCATCGCCACACCGCGCGGCAGCCAGAAGATCAGCAGCGTGAAGAGCAGCGACGTCACGCCGTTCGTCAGCACCGAGTCGATCAGGATCGCCAGGAAGCGGCTGCCGGCGCCGGCGGGCTCGAGCCGGATGTGCACGTGCTCGGGCGTGGTGATGGTCAGCTCGCGCGCGCTCACGAATCGTCTCCCACGCGGCGGAGGAAGAGATACGCCATCAGCCCGAGGAAGAGCAGCACGGCCACGCCGATCTTCAATTCGTACGGCACCGTCTTCGCCGAGAACTGTGAGAACGAGCCTTCGATCAAACCGGCGAAGACGAGAAAGATCGCCGTGCCGGTGATGATCCTCCACACCGCGGGCAGCACGCGACGCAACGACGCGCCGCGCGAGAGAGGTCCCGGCATCAGCAGCGCGCGGCCGGCGATCAGTCCCGCGGCGCCGCCGAACACGGTGGCCGGAAGCTCGAGCGCGCCGTGCGGCCCGACCCAGGCGAAGAAGAAGAGCGGCACGCCGTCGAGGATGTACAGCGCGCCGATCGCGCCGAGAATGACGCCGTTGTAGAAGAGGATGAGGATGCCGCCGAGGAGCGTCAGCGCGCCGAGGGAGAAGGCGAGGAAGACCACTTTGATGTTATGCGTGTAGAGCGAGGCGCCGAACATTGCCGCCTTCTCGATGTTGTCGATGCGTTCTTCCTTCGCTTCGATTTTCTCTACGCGCTCACGAGGGCGTTCGGTGAAAAAGTCGGGGGGCACGAGCCGCGCGCCGTTGGCCGGATTGATCGTCACCGCCAGTGCGCCGAACAGCGCTCCGAGGAGAAACGCGGCGGCGGCAACGGCGATGGCGATGCGCTCGCGGCGGAACGCGTGCGGAATCTCGCGCGTGACGAGCTTGACGAACGTGGCCAGCACCGGCGTCGCGCGCGCGGCCTGGTAGATGAAGCGGTAGGCGCGGCCGGTGAGCTGATTGAGATAGCCGATCACTTCCGGATTGGCCGTGTACGAGCGCGCGCGATTGAGATCGGAGCAGGTGCGGCGGTAGTGCTCGACGATCTCCTGCAGCTCGGCGCGCGAGACCTCCACCTCGTCGGCGCGGTCGAGCAGCCGTTCGAGATGCTCCCAGACGGGACGGCGGTCGGCGATGAAGCGTTCGATGTTCATTTTGTGTTGAGTGATTAGCGATTAGTGATTAGTGATTAGAGCGTGCTGCCGCGCGTCGTGCGATTCGCGCCGGCTAATCACTAATCACTAGCAACTACTCACTGTTTCACAGCATCTGCCTCCGCTTCACATCCACATACGCATTGATCGCATCGATGCCGGCATCTTCGGCGGTGGAGTCAACCACCAGCGCGCCGCGCGAGCGGAGTTCGCGCATCAGCTCCGCGCGTGCGAGCCAGATGTCGCGCGCGACGAGCGTGCGCGAGAGCTCTTCACGATCCGACGGGAGCAGCTCCGCCTGCGCTTTCAGATCGCGATCGCTGAGCACGATGAAGAGCGGGAGGTGCTGCGGCGCGAGCATGTCCACCGCGCGCAGGAGATCGTGGCGCTCTTCGCGTTCCGGGAGCACGGTCAGAATCAGAATGAGCGTGCGGTGGTGCAAGCGCCGGCGCAGCGACGCGGCCATGGCCAGGTAATCGGTGTGGCGATACTCCGCGCGCAGGCCGCTGACGTACGCGGTGAGCGCGCGCAGATGCGCGGCGCCGCGACCGACCGGCAGCCCTTTGTCGACTTCCGTGTCGAACGAGACGATGCCGACCTTGTCGTCCATGCGGTTGCAGATGTAGCTGATGAGCACCGCAGCGTTGACTGCATGATCGAGGCGCGTGATCTGCTCGACGCGCGCAGCCATCCGATGTCCCTGGTCGAGGCAGACCAGAATTTCCTGCGAGCGATCGAGGCGGTACTCCTGCACGATCAGCCGTCCGTGCCGCGCCGAAGCGCGCCAGGCGATGTCGCGGTAATCGTCGTCGCTGACGTAATCGCGCAGCCGGTCGAACTCGCGTCCCTTGCCGATGCGCGGCGCGGAGCGCGCACCGATCGAGCGCAGCGCGAACGCATTCAGCTTCTTGTGCATCCGCTTCACCGCCTGCAGATTCGGCAGCACGAAAACGGTCGACGGATCGCCGGCGGAGGTGATCCGCTCCATGAGCCCCGTCATCGTCGCGGCGATCCACACCGGCTCGATGGCCGCTTCACCGCGCGCGACACCGCGCACGGGCAACGTCACGGGCAGCACTTCACCGGCGCGCACGATTCCTTCGACGGTGCCGGAGCGCGGCTCGATCAACTCCGGCCAGCGTTGCCGGATCGTCAATCGCAGCGCGCGCCGCGCCGAAGTGGTGATGCGCAGCTCGGCCGTCTCTTTCTCATCGAGCGGCAACGCCAGCTTCGCCTGGCGCTCGATCTCGAATCGCACGCGCCGCAGCAGTAGCGCCTCGACGAAGGCCGCCACGACGATCGCAACAAACGCGATCGCAATCACCCACGCAAAGCCCACCCACACCGGCACGAGCAGCGCGCTCGCGGCGAGGATGAGAAGGAGGCGGATGAGCAGCGGGCCGGGACGCATGGGTGTTTGAGTGATTAGTGGTTAGTGATTAGTGATTAGATGGCCGCAAGCTTGCGCACCGCGAGTGCCCGCTGTCGTCCCTCTAATCACTAATCACTAAGACCTAATCACTCACCTCGGCACCTCCACCGCATCGAAAATCCTCGCCAGCAAATCCTCCAGCGCCATCCCTTCCATCTCCGCTTCGGGCGAGAGCGTCACGCGATGCGCGAGCACCGGCGCGACGAGCGACTTCACGTCGTCCGGCGTGATGAAGTCGCGGCCCGCGAGTGCGGCCGAGGCGCGGCTGGCTTCGAGCAGCGCGAGCGAGGCGCGCGGGCCGGCGCCGATCTGCACCGATTCATCGTTGCGCGTGCGCGCCACGATCTCGCGAATGTAGTGAATGATGTGCGGCTCGACGCGCACGTTCGTGGCCACGGTCTTGCGCGCATCGAGCAGCTCCTGGCCGTGGATCACAGGCTGCAGTGTCGCCACCACTTCGTCGTGTAGGCGCCGGCCGGCGGCATACGCTTCGAGCATCTTCGCCTCGTCTTCGGCCGCGGGAAAATCGATGTTGATCTTGAAGAGGAAGCGGTCGCGCTGCGCTTCGGGCAGCGGATACGTTCCTTCGAACTCGACCGGATTCTGCGTCGCGAAGACCGTGAACATCGGCGAGACGCGGTAGCGCTGGCCGTCGATCGTGACGGCGTTCTCCTGCATCGCTTCCAGCAGCGCCGATTGCGTGCGCGGCGGCGTGCGATTGATCTCGTCCGCCAGCAGCACGTCGGTGAAGACCGGGCCGGCGCGGAACGCGAATTCCTGCGACTTTTGGTTGAAAACGTTCGCGCCGAGCAGGTCGGCCGGCATGAGATCCGGCGTGAATTGGATGCGTTTGAAGCGGCATCCGAGCAGCTTCGCCAACGACAGCGAGAGCAGCGTCTTTCCGGTGCCGGGCACGCCTTCGAGCAGCATGTGGCCGCCCGCGAGGAGCGACGTGACGGCCAGCATCTTCACGCGATCCTGGCCGAGGATCACGCGGTCGAGCTGCTCGCGCAGCGCGGTGAATCGCGAGGAGATCTCCGCAATCGTTTGCATCAGTGCTTCCCTCCGGAAAGGCGCCGGAACGCCTCGTTGATCGTAGCTAGTTGATGGGCGAAGTCGGCGCCGCCGCGCTCGCACAGCGTGGCGACACGCTTCTGCAAGGCGTCACCGCGCAAGCCGGTCTGGAGCGCCACGGTGCGCGTGAGCGCGTCGCGATAGAGCGCGATCGATTCGACGTCGTTCGTGGCGCGGCGATAGAGCGCGCCGAGGGAGTCGACGAGATCGACGGCATCGGAACGGCGGTCGCGCTCTTCGTCGTCCGCCGGTCCGACGCGCTTGCCGTGGCGCCAGAAGTCGACGAACGCGATGGCGGCGAGCAGTAGCAGGAGCGGGCCGAGGTTCCACTCTTTCAGGATGGAAAGCGCGCCGTCGTCGCTGGCGATGCCGTGGATCACTTCGTCGAAATAGACCGGGCGGCCGCTGCCCGCGAGCATCGTCAGCAGCGCGAGATGCCCGCGCTTGGCGAGGCTCTCGTTCGTGAAGAGGTCGGGGACGGAGACGAGAAACGTTTCGCCGCGGCCGATGCGCTCGCGCGCGGCGATCACGGCGTCGCCGCTTTCGTACAGCGCGATGGCGCGAGGCGGCAGCGACTTCGACGTGAAGCCCTTGGCCGATTCGGGCACGTCGAATGTGTCGATGCCGTCGCCGAGCGGGAAGACTTTCTTCGCGGTGCGTTGCGTGTCGCCGCGCAGCTCGAGCGTGCCGGCGGTGGTCGGCGAGACGATCACGAGCCGCCCGCCGCGCCGCACGAACGCTTCCTCCGGATCGCTGAGCAGCGGCGTGTCGCGGCGGCGATTGCGCGGGCCGATTTCGTCGAATTCCGAGACGTCGAAGAAGACGGGCAATTCAGCGGAGACGCGAAAGAGCACCGCGTTCGCTTCGATCGGACGCGCGTCGAGCGCATGCGTCAGCATCCGCACGCGACGCCCGCTGCGCGCGAGATACCGCGACGCGAGCGAGAGGCCGCCCTCGGATGTGTTGGCGGTGGAGTAGTCGTCGTATACACGCAGCGACGCGCGGCGGTCGCCGGCGATCCAGATGACGCCCGCGAGGACGAACGCCACCGCCACCCCCACCAGTGGCATCACCCGCCTCACGCCGCACCTCGGCTCGTCCGCCGCACGCTCTCGATGATCCGGCGCGCCGCGTCACTGCATTCGTCGAGGGCGTCGTGCGAGCTTTCGTCCGCGCCGTACCACTCTCGCTCGAAGCGCCGCGTGAGCGCGATGAATTCGGCGCGCCACGGCAGCGACGGCGCAAGCGCGGCGATGTACTCCCAGTTCGTGCGCCCCTTGCGGAAGTGGAGGATACCGGCGGCGTAAAGCGTGACGAGCACCGCGTGATACCAGGCGCGGATCGCTTCGCGAATCCGTCCCGCCGCGGCGAGTTGCGCGGCGTAGCGCTCCCATTCATTCACGCCGCGCGAGAGCGGATCTTCGTCGCGCGTGGAGCCGAGCGGCTCGCTCGTTTCGATGACCTCGGGCTTCGCGGCGCGGCTGCGGCGAATGACTTCGAACGCGAGCACCGCGATGACGATCACGATCAGTGCGACGAGCGCGCCGACCATCCAGCGCAATCCGCTCGTCGCACCCGGTTTGTCGGCGTGGCGGTTCGGCAGAAAGTCGAGGATCCAGTCGACGATCTTTTCGATCTTGTCCCAGAGCCAGCGCCACGCTTTCGCGATGCTGTCGGCCAGCCGCTCGATCCACTCTTCATTCGAGATCGCCACGCCCGGCACGTTGCCGCCGGCGGGCAGCTTCACCGCTTCCTGTTCCTTTGCCAGCCGTTCGAGGAGTTTCGCGTCGGTCGCGGCGGGCTTGCCGCTGATCGCGCTGCGCAACTCGGCGATCGTGGAGGCCAGTCGCGCTTCGAGCGGTAGATTGCGCGACTTGGTGTGGATCACATCGAGCAGCAGCGCGTCATCGGCGTCGAAGCGAGGTTGCGCGATCGTCGCGCCGCGCAACTGTTGCGCGAGAATCTGCGCATTCGCAAATTGATTGGTGGTGAGCGCGGCGTGGATCGATTGCAGCTCGCCGATGTACTGCGGAAGCGTGAGCGCGCGCGCAGCGATCGCGTCCGCGGCGACGAGCAGAAGCAGCGCGGCGAGCCACTGCCTCACGCTTCGCTCCTCCGTACTTCATCGAACCAGACGCGCAAATCGTCGCCGTTTTCCTCCGCGCCCGCCTTGCGCACGAGCACGACGAACGCGGCGACCCAGAACGGCTCGAGCACGACCGTCGCGCCCGCGAGCAGCAGCAGGATGTAGCGCCGGTTTTCGCCGCTGAAGAGCAGATTCCAATGCGGCGCGTCGAAGCCGCCGATGGCGGTGACGAGCCAGGTGATGAGCGAAAGCGCGGAAGCGACGTTCACGAACGACACGGCAAACGCCACGACGAAGATGAGGGAGAGCGCGATGGGGATCGCGGTCTGCTTCGCGTAGCGGAAGACGAGCTTGAACGCGCCGCGCACGGCTGCGCGTTCGTTTAGCTCCATCGTGCCGGCGCCGAGACCGGAGATGACGGTGGCGACGGCGGGGCCGATCAGCGTGAAGAGCGTCAGCCACGTCATGACCGCGGCGAGCGAGGCGGTGAGGAGATGGCTGGCCAGCGCGACGCGCGGCACGCGCCACGCTTCGCGTCCGGGCGAGGTGCCTCGCGCGAGCGCGAGGCGACAGGCGCGCGCGTAAACGGAGCGGCCGAAGATCGCCAGGACGAATGCGGCGATCGTGAGATTGGCGGTGGTGCCGAGGAAGTGGCCGTATTCGTTGGCGCGCGAGCCGATTTCGAACAGGCGATCGACGAACAGCGCCAGCATCAGCCGGTAGGGGATGGCCGTGGCGACGAGAACCGCCGCCCATGGCGACGCCGTCAACGCCACGACGTCCGTCGCTTCGTCGAGCACGGAGGTGGTGGAGAGCGGCGCGCGGATCAAAAGAGACCCGCGATCAACGCGCCCGTCCAGACCATGAGGCGCGCGCTGAAGTAAAGGAGGAGCGCGGTCGCCGCGGCGATGCTGATCCAGCCAGCGGCCGCGGAATGCTTCACCGTCACGGCGCGCTTCGCGCCCAGGCACGACGCGCAGTGCCAGATGCCATCCCACTGCGTCGCGCACTCCTGACAAAGCGTTTTCGCGCACGTCATGCAGACCGCAAACGCCGGCCTCTGTGCGTGCACGGAGCAGGTTTTCGGATTCGGCATCGGACGGCGACGGATTCTAACGCCGTTGCCACACGCACCGCCTATTGACGTTCGCGGAGTCCTCGCGTACCGTGCGTGCAATGACATCCCGTGCCCGCTACTACGCCTATTACTACTACTTTACGTAGCAGGGGCGCGTGTAGACGGCGCCCCGTGGAAGGGGCGCTGCACGGATCGCATCCGGACTGAACCTCTTCCTCGGCGGGAAGGGGTTTTTTGTTTCTGGAGGCGAAATGAATCAGACCGATGCAGAGCACGAGCTGGTGCGATTGCGCGAGGCAATCGACCGCGTCGACGACGTGCTGGTCAAGCTGCTCAATCAACGCGCGCGCTACGCCGTCGAAATCGGCGAGATCAAAGGCGTGCTGGCGCTGCCCATTTATTCGCCGGACCGCGAGAAAGCGGTATTGCAGCGGGTGGAGGAGGCGTCGCCCGGCCCACTGGACGGCCCGTCGATCCGCCGCCTCTTCGAACGAATCATCGATGAATCGCGCCGCGTGGAACGCGAGTCTGCGCAGAAGGAGAACCAATGATCATCGTCATGCAGAAACATACGGCCGAGGACAATGTGGAGCGGGTGGTGGCGGAATTGAGCACGCGGGGATTCGATGTCCACCGCTCCACCGGCAAAGATCAGACGGTCCTCGGCGTAGTCGGCAATGTCGACACGATCGATCAGCGCGAATTCGAGCTCTTTGACGGCGTGCAGGAGGTCGTTCGCGTCAGTGAGCCGTTCAAATTGACCAGCCGGACTTTCCGGCCGGAGAAGACGGTGGTGACCGCGCGCGGTGTGAAAGTGGGCGGCGACGAAGTGGTGATCATGGCCGGACCGTGCACCATTGAGAGCGAGGAGCAGGTCTTCGAGACCGCGCGGCGCGTGGCTCGAGCCGGTGCGCGCATTCTGCGCGGTGGCGCGTACAAGCCGCGCACGTCGCCTTATGCGTTTCAGGGGATGGGCGTGGATGGATTGAAGATCCTGCGCGCCGCGGGCGACGAATTCAATATGGCCACGATTTCCGAAGTGATGGAAATCAGCCAGATCGAGAAGATGCTGCCGTATGTCGACATCCTGCAGGTCGGCGCGCGCAATATGCAGAATTTCAATTTACTGTCGGCATTGGGACAAATCCGTAAGCCGGTGCTGTTGAAGCGCGGATTGTCGGCCACCATTCAGGAGTGGCTGCTGGCCGCCGAATACATCATGGCCGGCGGTAATTACGAAGTGATTCTCTGTGAGCGCGGCATTCGGACGTTCGAAACGTACACGCGCAATACACTGGATATCTCGGCCATTCCAGTGATCAATAAGCTGTCGCACTTGCCGATCATTGCGGATCCATCGCACGCAGTAGGCCGTCGCGACAAGGTCATGCCGCTGGCGCGCGCGATTGTCGCGGCAGGCGCGGACGGCGTGCTGATCGAAGTGCATCACGATCCGGAGAAGGCGGTGTGCGACGGGCCGCAGTCGCTCTACCCGGACCAGTTCGCGCGCCTGATGGACGAGCTGCGGATCATCGTGCCGGCGGTGGGAAGGGTGCTCTAGGCTAAGATCCGCGCGTGCGTAAAGTTCTGCTGCTCCTCACCGCCGTCGCTGCGCTCCGCTGTGCGTCTCCCGCGCCACCGGCGCCGGAGCCTGTGCCTGCGCCAGCACCTGCGCCGGTAGCCGTGGAGGAGAAGGCGATCGGCACCGTGCGCGTGTCCGCATCGGCGCTGAATGTCCGGCGCGAAGCATCGACCGATGCGGACGTGATCGTGCAGCTGAAACGCGGCGACACGCTGACGCTGCTCGCCTCCGGCGACAGCTGGAGCAAGGTACGTCTGCCGAATGGCGACACCGGCTGGGCGGCTTCTCGTTTTCTGCAGTCCGACAGTGGAAAACCGACAACCGTTCCTACAGCGCGTAAGAAATCGCGCAATGGCTGTCCGGCAGATTCCGACTATGCATTCACGACAACGCCGACGCCAACGTTCTCCGACAGCGGCGCACACGGTCTCGTTGTCATCGAAGCCACAGTGAACGCAAGCGGCAACGTCACTGCCACGCGTGTCGTCTCCAATGCCACAGGCGACGAATCGCTGGCCTTTCTCGCACAGCGCGAAATCAAATCCGCGAAATTCTCCCCGCCCATCCGCAACTGTGTCGCAAAGAGTTTCATCTTTACATACCGACGCACGTTTTGATGGCGATGAAGGATCTCTTTCGCCGCGTCGTCTATCGCATTGCGCATGACCGCTGGTCGCTTTTGGTTGTGGCAATCCTGGCGGCTGCGGATGGCTTACTCGTGCCGGCATGCTTCGCGCAGCGCCGGGTGGAGGAGTACCTTCGGCGTTCCTACCCAGAGGTTGTTTGGGTCTGTTATGAGCTTATAGCGATCATCGTGCTACTGCCGGTTGTCTTCGCCGCAATGTGGATTGGATTCGGGATGCTCGCGGAGCGTGCGAAGGAGAAATCCACGAAAACGAGCGGGTAGGAAGCGTCCGTGAGCACGACGACCGCAACCTGCGCCGGTACTCTGTGGTATGCGCGGTTCGGAGACGATTGAATGCGTTGCGCAGTGAGTATTGCGGTTGTCGCTTTGCTGACACTGGCGGGGTGTCAACCTCGCGCCATTGGGCAACCGTCAGCAGCGAAGACGACGACCGTCGGCAGTGCTCCACCGGCTTCTGTAGCGCTGTTTGATCCTCGCGAGGATGAAGAAGCCGCCGGTCTTTGGGGCTCATATCGCTGCGCCGGGCTCGCGGGCAGACTTGGCGAAGCGATATCGCGAGACAGGCTACGAGGCGGTGGCGTGTGTCATTGATGCGACGGCGCGTGTGCGCGCTTCTGGTGAGGCACCGACCGTCGCCTCACTCCTACGCGCCGATCACCAGTGGTCGTGCAGTGAGTCGTCGGCGGATCCGGCGGCGTACGCAGCGGTCGCTGAGATCGACGCTGCGATCAGCCGTGACGACTACGTTGCAGCGCGGCGCGTAGGCGAGACCGCGCAAGGTCGCCTCGGCGCCGCGTGTCCCATCGTCGTTGAGTCGGCGGTGGCCACGCTTGCTCTCGCTGCGCTCGGCGATTCCACCGTCTCACCCGTCCAGTTCGAGAGGGCGCTGCGGACGGTGGTGACTGCGGATATTGAAATGGGCCTGCCGTGGTCGGGCGGAGCGCGCGAGTGGCCGTATCAGCTCGCAGCGCTCACGTTCATCGGCCGCCACGACGGTGCGTCAGCCTTGGTCATGGTTCGTCTCGCGCAGGCGCGGATGCAGGAGCGGAAGAGCGCTGGAGCTGACGTGCGACCGGCGGCAGAGCAGCAGCTGCAGCGGCTCCTCGAGCGCGCCACGGCGGAGCTCAATCCTTAAGCGCTCTTCGCCTTTTCACTCCCGTTCAATCCCAATCCCCCCATTCACATTCACCAGTTCCAACGCACACCCTCCGTTCCCAATCACACCCACCACGGCCTCGTCCGAGACCGTGCGGCCGGTGATGGGGAGGGCGGTGGTGATGGTGCCGAAGGTGGTGTGCGCGTTTACCGCGTAGTTGGCGGTGGGGGGGAGGGCGAGTTTGATCGCGCTGAAGCTGGTTTTCAGGGTGATCGGTTTACAGGCGGTGGCGCGGAGGCCGGCGACGGAGATGGCGCCGTTTTGGTTTTGGATGTCGATTGCGCCGGTGACGTTGGTGACGAAGGCGGGGGCGAAGGTAGTGCGGATTTTTACGTGGCCGCCTACGTCATCCAGGGTGACGCTGCCGTTTGCGTTGTCGACGTCGGCGTTGCCGCGGATGCGATCGGCTTTGATCGAGCCGAAGCGGCCGTCGGCGGTGAAGTTGCCGCCGATGTTCGAGGCGGCGATGTTGCCGTTTGCGGTCGTCACTGTGGCGTTGCCGCTGACGTCTTCCAGCGAGATGGTGGCGTAGGTCGTGTTGATCGTGGCGTCGCCGCGAATGGTCTCCGCCTCGACGCGCGAGTTCTGGCCGCTCACGGTGAAGGAGCCCTGCACGTTGCGCGCTTCGATGTTCCCGTAGCTGTTCGTCACGTTCGCTGGACCGCGCACGGTCGACAGCTCGACGCGACCGTTGTTGTTTGTCACGGTGACGCGCGCGACAGAGCGCACTTCCACTGAGGCGAACGAATTGACGATCGCCAGCGCGCCGTCGACGTTCGATGCTTCCACGCTGCCGTTCGCGTTGCGCAGCGTGGCATTGCGGCGGACGTGATCGACGCTGACGGAGCCGAAGCGGTTCGTGACGTCGACGTTGCCGTCGATTTTGTCGGCGTCGATCGAGCCGTTGCTATTGCGCACGATCACGTCGCCGGCGTGATTGTTGACGGAAACGGATCCGAAGGCGTTCGTCAGAGTTTGCGTTCCGGAGCTATCGGTCAGCTCGATCGAGCCTTGTGCGTTTTCGAAAGTACTGGCGGTCGAAATTTTTGTCGCACCGATGTTGCCGAAGCGATTGTGCAGCGTCAGCGGCGCATTTGTGGGCACGGTCACGTCGTAATCGACTGAATAGGAGATCTGGCGGCGCGATTTCACGTCCGGATATTCAGTGCGCACCGTAAGGCCGTTCGCCGTTTCACTGGTGACAATGCGGATCTGTTTGCCGAGGTCGGCGTCGGAGGCGCGGATGACGGCGCGGATGTTGATTTCGGAGCCGGCGCGCGTGTGCACGTCAATGTCGCCGAATTGATTGTCGACTGTGATGCGGCCGCCGCGGAACGTGAAGTTCTTCCCGTATTTCAGCTCGTAGCGGTCTTCGTCGCGCGCCTGCAGCGTCGCGGCCGAGAATGCGACGAGCAGCATGGCCAGCGCGGCATTAGCGATTCGTGACATTGGTGTTTTCCTCCCGCAGTACTTCTCGCAGCGTCTGCTGTTTTTCCGAATACATGGCCAGCAGCTGTTTGCGCAGATAGGCGTTCTGTCGATTGCGATCGATGGCGGACTGACACTCTGCAATGGCGGTGTCGAGCAGCATCAATTTTTCCTTGTAGGTGGTTATCGCCGGCGCATCCGCCTCATCCAACTTCGCCTCCGCCAGCTTTTCTAACTGCGCAATCGCCTTCTCGTGAGATTCCTCGGCGCGCTGCACTTCGTCCAATACGGCGAGGCGCAGGATGTCGCGATCGAATTCGCGTTGTGAGCGGAGGTGAGCCACATACCAGGCGGAGGCGCCGAGAGCGACGGTGATCAGGATGGCGGCGGCCACTCGAAACCAGTTGGCGTACACGCGCTGAGGCGGCGGCGCGAGCTGCAACTCGCGGCGAATGCGTGGCCACAGCGTGTCGCTGGACCATTCCGCGCGCATGGTCTGCGCGACCGCGGAAATCTCGCTCCAATCGTCGAGCCGTTCCAGACACGCCGCGCAATCTTGCGCGTGCTGCTCGGCAACGAGCAGTGAGGCGGCGTCGCCTTCGAGCAGCAACTGGTCGAATTCCTCACATGAGATGGTCATCGTTTTTTCCACTTCTCCTGGAGCTCCTTCTTGGTGGCGAAGAGAATCCATTTGGAGTTCCCTTCGCTGATGCCGAGGACTTCGCCGATTTCGGCGTGGCTGAGGCCCTCGATCTCGAACAACATGAAGACGCTGCGCCGCTGTTCGGGCAGCTCATCGAGCATCTTGCGGAGCGTCATGCGCTTCGCGTCATCTACTGTCGCCGCGCTGCGCTTGATCGAATCGAAGGTGTCGTCGATCGGCGCCTCTTCGATCCGGCGGCGGCGTTTGCGCAGCAGGTCGTAGCAGGTGTTGACGAGAATTCTGAAGATCCAGGTGGCAAACGACGCCTCGCCGGTGTAGGTCGAGGCGGCGCGGTGGATCTTCAGAAACGTCTCCTGCACCGCGTCTTCCGCGTCGGCGGTCGTGCCGAGGTGGTTGAAGGCGATGCTCTTCATCCTGTCGCCGTAGCGGCGGTAGATTTCTTCAAAGACCTTGCTGTCGCCGGCCGCGCAGGCCGAAGCCAGGCGGTGGTCATCTCGGACCACTGTCACTGGTGTCGCGCCCTGGATCGTGGCCGCCTGCAGCATGCGTTCAGGAGGCATAGACGTATGTGTACGGGCGAGGTTAGAGGGAGTTGCCCGAGGTGAGGCTGGGCTCGGCGATTAGAGCTCGTCGATGCTTTTCGGCCAATCGCCTTTCAGCAGGCGCGAGAGTGCGCGATCGGCGAGGAGCTTGCCGCCGGTCTGGCAGCGCGCGCAGTAGTTCGTCTCGTTTTCGGCGTGCACGATGCGCTGCACGGGCGTGCCGCAGTCGGGGCAGGGCTGGTTGTAGCGGCCGTGGACGGCCATCCCTTCGCGGAACGCGGTGACCTTCTCCGGGAACTTGCCGTTCGCGTCGGCGCGCAGGCGTTCGGTCCAATCGATGAGCGTCGTCTGCACTGCGTGGTAGAGGCGTTTCAGCTCGTCCGCGTCGAGATTCGTCGTCATCTGCACGGGTGAGAGTCGGGCGCGGTGGAGGATCTCGTCGGAGTACGCGTTGCCGATGCCGCTGAAAACGTGCGGATCGGTGAGCGTGCGCTTGAGCGTGTGCCGCTCGCGCGTCAGTGCGTCGCTGAACTGCTCGAGCGTGATTTCGAGCGGCTCCAGTCCGCCGGGATCGAGCGTGCGCAACGCCTCTTCACCTTGGATTATGTGGATGGATGCGCGGCGTTTGGAGCCCGCTTCAGTGAGCACGAGCGTGCCGTTGTCGAAGTCGAATGCGGCCAGGCCGAGCTTCCCCGGAACCTTTGCGTTTGGCGCAAGCCAGCGGAAGCGGCCGGCGATCATCAGGTGGATGACGAGGAAGAGCTCGCCTTCGAATGCGATGACGATGCGCTTGCCGAGCCGGCGGAGCTCTGTCACTCGTTTGCCGGAAAGTGCGGATGGGGCCGGTTCGACAGTGCGCAGGACGAATGGATTCGCAAGTCGCACGCGCGACAGCGTTTGACCAAGGACGCGCTCGCTGAGCGCCTCGATGTAGACGGTCACGTCGGGAAGTTCAGGCACGCAATGCTCATTATCGTCTGTCGTGCGGACATTTCTTGTGCTCGTTACGGGCTGGATCGTGGGCGGAGCGGTGATCGTGCTGCTCGCGATGCCGGTTGCGGCACATCGTCAATATGTTGACCACGCTGCGGTGCGGTCGATCGCCGATGGTCAGGCGCTCGCGTCGCTGCCCGTGTATGCCGAAGGTCAGCTGATCATTCCGGTGGCCGGTGTGACACGCGCTGGCTTGCACGATTCGTTCGGTGACGCGCGCAGCGGCGGGCGCTCGCATGAGGCGTGCGACATTCTTGCGCCGCGGGGAACGCCGGTGCTCGCGGCGGTCGACGGCACGATCCGCAAGCTCTTCACGAGCCGCTCGGGCGGACTGACAATCTACGAGTTCGATGAGCGCGAAGCGCAGGTTTACTACTACGCGCATCTCGATCATTACGCGAGCGATCTTCGCGAGGGCGCGTTCGTGCCGCGCGGCACCGTGATCGGCTATGTCGGCACGACGGGCAATGCGCCGCCGGGCACGCCGCATCTGCATTTCGCGATCGGGACTCTGCCGCCGACGAAGGAGTGGTCGCACGGCGTTCCGGTCAATCCGTATCCGCTGCTGATGACGAGCGGCGTGACGGTGCAGACGGCCGCGCGATAGGTGTGTAGTGCCGGCACTGCAGCCGGCACTACGACCAAGCGCTATTTCTTCTTCATCCGCTCGCGACCGGGCTTGTCGCACTTTTTGCGGACTTCGAAAGCGATCGTGTTTAGCGGTTCGGGGGTAGTGGCTACGACACCGCAGAGGCACTCTTTTCCCTTCGCGCCGATGCCTTCCAGATTGCCCATCAGCCGGACCACCAGTCCGTTTGCCAGCGTGAAGTAGCGCGCGTCATCGCGCGTCGTCACCGTTCCCGGCAGGCAGTACTCCTCGGTCGTGCTGCGCTGCGCAAGGAAGCGATTCGCTTCGTCCGTGCCGGGCGCCTGCGCCGCGGGCGTGAGCACGAGACAGGGCGGAATGGCCTGGTAGCAGGAGCTCATGAGATTCGCGAGCCGCACGTTCGTGATCAGGAGCGGCGTGTTCGCGACGTTCACGTTTTGCTGCTGCATCTGCACGCTGATCAGCGTGCTGCCGTTGGCCGGCAACTTCGTGTTGACGCCTTGATCCTGAAACATCGTGTAGAGCTGCGTCGACGTTTGCGTGGGCGCGACTTCGTAGACGGCGGCGTTCGTGTTCGTGACGGTGCTGTTGACGAGCGTGAGCGTGGTTTGCGCGAAGGCGGCTGGGACGAGAAGGATGGCAGTAAGGCAGATCAGAAGCGAGACGATGCGCTGTTTTTTCATGTCGAAACTCCCTCGCCGGAAGGAGTGACGGAAGGGACGGTTTCCCTACCTCGCGGCAGGCAGTGAGTTGGCCCGCGCCGCGTCGAGGTCTTATCGCGGATAATGTCGCAGGTTCCCGTTCAGAAAAGAGATCGAGGAGAGCGGCATGGCCCGGAAGGTTCATACCTTTGCCACCGGTGTGATCGCGATCATTGCTGCTGTGACGGCGGTTGCGGCGGCGTTGATCACCTGGCTCACGCCTCGTTCGAAACGACGCGATCCGGCGAACACGGCGGAGTTGGTGGCCGAGCCGTTTGCGGGAGCCGAGGCGCCGCCACTTCAGCCGAATCCGCCCGATGCCTTCGAGGTGGCTCGAGCAGAGGATCTGGCGAAATCGTATCGGGATCAGTTTGCGAAAGGTGTCGCCACGACGACGCTGGCGATCTTCGGCGCTGCCACGACGCTCACCGTCTTGTTCGTGAACCAGATCGCGCCAGTCGCCGGAACGGTGGGCGAGGTCGTCGCGGCGCAATGGGCCGCTCATGCCGCTGCCAAGGAATGGCAACAGGCGCGCGACCGCATGCGGTCTTTCAATCCCAAAAGCCAGAAAAAAGCTCACGACGCCGCGAAACTGCGCCTGCAATTCGAAACCACAAATCAAAAAGCGAAGCGACAGAGTGTGACGGCGGCGCGGAGCCACCTGGAGAAGTTGAAGACTCCTCTCGGCGATCTGAACCTGCCCGATGATGCGGGACCGTTCGTCTGGTCGATGTCCCTCGCCGGCATTCTGATCTACGTTCATCGGCGGCGCCTGCTCTTGACCGCCATGGCGCTGCAAGTCGTTCATCTGTATCGCGACCGGCTCCATAAGCCGATCCATGCGCTCGACGGCCTCGGCGCGTGGGCTCCGTTCTGGCTCGCGCCGCTGCCGGCAGTCGAAGGAGACGGTTCACGCCTCGACGAGGAAGGTTTGCGCGACGGCCTTCTCCGTTTCCTCGGGTGGCGCTCGGACGAAGCGCGACGGACGCGGTTGACCGTGCTCTGTCTCATTGCCATTGCGCTCACGTGGCTATTCGTCTTGGTCGTGGCCATCGCCTACGCGACTTTCGCAGAGGGTTCCAGATCGTTTTGGGCCGGCTGGAGCCTGCTCGTCATCCCGATCGCGACGCTTCTCGCATTTCATGTCCCCTGGCGACAAAAGATGTTGCCGACGGGCGAGTTTCCGGAGCGCGTCGAGCGGCTCTCGGATCAGGTAGCAAGGCGGCATTTCCTGCAGGCCGCGGGCGTCCTTTCGCTGGGCGTCATCGGGTACAACGTCTATCAGGCAGTTCCGCGTTCTTTGCGTTATCTCGCGGGCGTTCGTTGGCCGCGCCATCGGCAAAAGAAAAAGAAAAAACCGCTGGCCATCCGAAACGCGATTGTCGTGAATCCGAAGTCTCGCATCCTCAACTACGTCCGCGCAGATGGCCTTGCCCTCGGCGGCATCCAATTGCCCGCCGCGAAAGTTGCTGGAATGAGCGATTTCATGGCCGCCATCCATAGCCCGCAGGACAGGAGATCTTTGCGGTTTTCTTCATCGCGAGGACCGCTCATCGTCGAGATGGTCGCCGTCGATCTCGCAACAAAGGGAAATGTCCCGCTGGCGATGCAATTCATTCTCGACTACCTGACGGAATACCGCACCACGCCCATTCGCCTCTTCAACCTTCTTGCGGCGCTGATCGCGAAGGAGCGCTCCCCTCAACACCTGGCGGCGCTGCAGGATATTTTCGAGCGGAGGAAACAGCTGCGCGAAGGGCTGCTCGAACGGACGCACGCCGAACACGACGCGCTGGCCCTCGCCTTATTCAAACGGATCGGCAAAGGAGCGAAGAAACATTGGAAGGGTGACCGCTTCGTTTGGACGGTTCCTTATCCCCCGCGAACGATAGCCGCAAAAACCCGCGCGACAGTGCGCTAGAATCGGCCTCGGGCGGTAAGAGGTCTTCTAACGTAAGATGCGCTTCCAGCGACGATGGGAGTTCGAATCTCCCCCGACCCGCCCACTTAGCCCGCGCCCTCCTACGAAACCCGCTTCAGCGCTTCCACCGCATCCTTGTACTGCGGCAGCAGTTTCACCGCCGTCGCGTACGCCTGTTTCGCATCCGCTTTGCGGTTCGTTTTCTCGTAGACCTGGCCGAGCCAGTACCACGCGGCGGCGACGGGCGGCTCATCATCCGCAGGTTTGTACGCGATGTATTTCTTGAGCAGCGTTTCGGCGCGCGCGTAGTCCTTTGATTGCAGCGCGAGGAGCTGGCCGATGCGCATGTTCGCCGGCATGAATGCGGCGTCGAGTTTGAGCGCCGTTTCGTATTCGGGTTGCGAGGCGGCGTAATTCTTTTCCGCGAGGTATTGGCTGCCGAGGAAGGCGTGGGCTTTCGGATCGGTGGGGCGTTCGCGGACGGCTTCCACTGCCTCTTTGCGCGCGAGATCCATCTTCTTCTGGATTCTGTAGATCGCGCCGTATGCGCGGTGGCCCATGAACGCGTCGATCTTCTTCATCTCCGCTGCTTGCGCGAGCGCTTTGTCCTCGCCGCCGCCCATGAATCCCGGAGCGACCATGTAGAACGAGATCAGGCCCATGCGCGCGTTGTAGAAGCGCGGATCGAGTTGCACGGCGCGCTCGAATTCGGCCTTCACCTTCTTGGCCAGCGACACCTGCTTGAACATGCCGGCGCTCTGCGCCCATTGGCCGTAGGCGGAGCCGAGGACGTAGTGATATTCGGCATTGTTCGGCTTGGCGGCCACCGCTTTCTCCAGCAAACCGGCAGCTTTCTCCGGATCACCCTGTTCGAGTGCCGCTTTGCCGGCCGCGAAAAGTTCAACATCCGTCGCGGCGGCGAGAGGGGAGGCGAGGAGGCAGCTGAGCAGGAGAGTGGAGGCGAGCTTCATCACGGAAGTAGTACGTAAATTGCTAAGCCGAGGTTCCGGATAGAATCCGCGGCCGGTATGACGACGACTGAGACGCTCACCTCGACGGATGACGCCGCTCGCGCAACGATCCCCATCTTCGATGCGGAGCAGGTGACTCGCGCCGCGAACGAAGCGCTCGACGCCGCACGTGCGATGCTCGCGCAGATCGAAGCGCTTCCGGACGACGCGAGCGGACAGCAGGTGCTCGATCTTTGGGACGACACTGCCATCGCGCTGGAGAAAGCATTCGGCCCGATATCGCTGCTCAACAGCGTCTCGCCGGACAAGGCGGTTCGCGATGAATCCGACGTCGCGCTCGTGCAGGAATCGAGTTTTCTGACCGAGGTCTTTCAGAACGAGGCGTTCTACGAGCGAGTACGGCGGATCGAGCCGCAGACCGTCGCGCAGAAACAGCTGCGGAAGGATCTGCTCGAAGCATTCGAAGACAGCGGCGTCTCGCTTCCGGCTGACAAGCGGCAGCGCTTCAAAGACATCTCCGAGCGGTTGACGGAGCTGGGGCAGGAGTTCGCGAAGAACATCCGCGAGAACGAAACGCGCCTGCGTTTTTCGCCTGCGGAATGCGAAGGCTTGCCGGCGTCGTATCTGGAGCGCGTGCCGAAAGACGACGACGGCAACATCGTGGTCGGCTTCGACTATCCCGATTACGTCCCGTTCATGATGAGCGTGCACAGCGAAGAGGCGCGGAAGCGCTACTGGATCGCGAACACCACGCGCGGCACGCATCGCAATCTGGAAGTGCTCGACGAGATCGTCGCGCTGCGCAAAGAGATCGCCGACCTCTATGGCGTCGCGTCGTTCGCGCATTACGTCACCAAGCGCCGCATGGTCGAGAATCCCGAAACCGTCACGAAGTTTCTCGATGACGTGCGCGCGGTGGTCACGGCGGCCGAGGTGCGAGATCTGGAGCGGCTGGCGGAGCTGAAGGCGGAGGTCACGGGACAGCCGGTCGAGCGCGTGAAGGTCGAGCGGTGGGACGTGCCGTATTACCGCGAACGTCTGCGCGAGCGGCGCTTCGCCATCGATCAGGAAGAGCTGCGCAAGTACTTCCCGACCGAGCCCACCGTGCGGTGGATGCTCGACATCAGCGAGCGTCTGTACGGTGTGCGCTTCGAGCGCGTGACGGTTCCGGTGTGGCACGAGGATGTGCTCTACGTCGACGTCAATGATGCGGCGACGAACCGGCGCATCGGCGGGATCTATCTCGATCTCTTCCCGCGCGACGGCAAGTACAAGCACGCCGCGGCGTGGCCGGTCCGCGGCGTGAGCGCCCGCGTGGGGCGCACGCCGATCAGCGCGCTCGTGACGAATTTCAATCGCGAAGGGCTGACGCACGACGAGCTCGAAACGCTCCTCCACGAGTTCGGCCACGTGCTGCACGGCGTGCTGTCGACGACGCACTACCTCGCGCATTCCGGCACGAGCGTGGAGCGCGATTTCGTCGAAGCACCGTCGCAGATGTACGAGGAGTGGGCGAGCCGGATGGAGAGCCTGTCGCTGTTGCGCGAGCATTGCGCGACCTGCCCGGTGATCGACGCGTCACTCGTGGAGCGGCTCAACGCAGCCAAGCGCTTTGGCGCCGGCATCGATTACGGCCGGCAACTGCTGTACGCGTCGTTCGACATGGCGTTGTCGAGCGATCAGCCGGGACGCTGCCTCGATGTGTGGCGGCAGATGGAAGGCTCGACGCCGATGGGCTACACGGAGGGGACGGAGTTCCCTGGCACGTTCGAGCACATCGCCAGCGGCTACGCGGCCGGCTATTACGGATACATGTGGGCGAAGGTGATCGCGCTCGATCTCGTTTCCGCATTCGGCGCGAACTTGATGAGCAGCGAGGTGGGCAATCGTTTCCGCGAGGTGATTCTCAGCCGCGGCAGCGAAGAGCCGGCCCGCGATCTCGTCGAACGCTTCCTCGGCCGCCCCGTCGCCAGCGACGCCTTCTTCGATCACATCCGCGGCGAGTAGCTTCATTCACTTCACGTCGACTTCTGCCGTGCCCGTGGCGATGACGCGCACCACGATCGCGTCGCTCGCGGCGGTGACGGAGACCGGTTGGATGGCGTTGGCTTGTGCGCGCAATGCCACTCCCGGCGCGAGCGGCCGCGTCAGCGCGCGACTGATGTCGTTGCGCAGCGTGGTCAGACGCGTACCGATCGGAAAGCGCGCGTTCTCGCGCAGCCGCGCGCGCAGCGTGTCGTGCGCGAAGTGATCGGCGAATTTGATGAAGCCGCCGCGCGTCAGCGCGTAATCGAGATCGGGCACCGTGACGCTCGACGTCGCGGCATCGAAGACCGGAGCGCCTTCGAATCGCACGATGCCGTGGTACGAGCGGTAATCGATGTTCGCGTCGACGAGTAGCTTGCCGTTGCTTCCGGGCGCGACGTGCAGATCGCGAACGGTGAGCTTCTGTCCCTTCATGTCAAAGCTGCGTCCCGCGAATTCGTCGCTGGCCAGGCGCGTGGCGTCGGGATACGACAGCTCGAGATCGAACGGCACACGCACGCCGCCCGCACTCGGCGCGGCGACGGTCAGTGCCGGCAGCGGGCGTTGCGCGACAACCGGCTTTTCGCCGATGACGACGCGCGTCCGTGCGTGCAGCGTGAGCGCGCTCGCTACATTCAATCCAGAGCCGCGCAGCGGCGCGATGGCGACATCCTGCGGTTCGAGCACGAGCCACGTGCGCGCGCCGATGCTCATCGGCGTCTGCAGCGATGACCAGACCTCCTGGGCCGTCGCGCGGAGATTCGTCACCGCGGGCGTGTTCTTGTCGATGGTCTTCGCTGCGACGGCGAGCTGATCGCGCACGATCGGCGCGATGAAGCGCTCAGTCACGTCGAAGCCGAACGGCGCGCAGCGCGTCGGGAAATCGAGCGGCAGCGGTTTGGTGGTCGAGGCGAGGCGCCACGACGGATCCCACGTGATCGCCGAATGCAGCGTGATCGCGGCCTGGCGTTTCGGTTCATTGACGCCGCACGAAATGCAGACGCGGCCGCGGCAGACTTCGAGCGAGTAGCGCGCGACGGTCGAGGCGTGCAGGCCCGCGCCGATCATCTGCAACCGGACGGGATCGCGCGTGACGTTGTATGTGATGTCGAAGCCGCGCTCGTTCACCGTTTCCTTGAACGTCTTCGGCACGCGCGCTTCGACTTCTTTCGTGAGCATCGTCAGGTTGGCCCGGATCGGCACCACGAACGTCGACACCTCGACCGCCGGCGCAGCAACCGGCGCGACCTCGGCGTTCATGCGCGTCGTTGCAGTCAACGGCGGCGGAGGCGGCGAGCACGAAACGGTGACGAGCAGCGCCAGCAGTGCAGTGCGCGACTTCATGCGCCCGTCAATCGCGAGAATTGATGCGATAATTTCGCGTTACCTCTACCGTGCGCCGCAAGTTCCCATTCCTTCCGCTCTTCTTCATCGCGCTCGCGTTCGTCACCGGCACGCTGATCGTGATGCGCATTCGCGGCTATTCGGCGACGAGCGATCTACGCTCGGGCGTTTCGCCCGCCGCGCCGGGAACAGCAAGCGAAACGGTGGCGTCGGGTGCACGGCTGGCACGCAATGATGGCGCTCCCGCGTTCGGCGCGGACGGCACGCCCGTCGTCCTCAGCGACGGCACTTCTGTCGTCGTGGAGCGTCCGGCTTCGCAGAGCGCACGCGAGCAGCGGTACAACGAGTTGTTGCGCGCCGCGCCGCCGTCCGGCTCTGCGTCCGCGAACGCGCCGATGACCAGCGGCTCGTCCGCGGGCGGCTCGACGCAAGCGCGTCCTGCCGTCGCGCAGCCGCAGCAGTCCGCGTTGCAGCGATTGATCTCGCCGATCGTGAATGCGTTTTCACGCGAGCCTGCGCCGCAGACGCCGCGTCAGCAGTCGCAGCAGAAACCGCCGGACGAGAAGCCGCGAGAGGACAAAAAAGCGGAAGAGCCGGCCGATCCTGATTCGGACACCGTGCCGCCGCAGTTGATCTCGATCGAGTTCATCCCGCCGCAGGTCCAGGACGGCGAAGAGACCGTGCTTGCCGTGACGGTCACGGACAATCTCTCCGGCGTGCGCAGCGTGTCTGGCGTAATCTCCAGCCCGAGCGGCGCGCTGCAGGGTTTCGCCTGCCAGCGGGAAGGGGAGACGCCGCGCTACGTCGCGCACGTGGCCATTCCGAAGGATGCGGCCGAGGGGACCTGGCGGGTGAATTACCTGACGCTGACGGACAACGCGAGCAACAGCGTGAACCTGTCGTACGCGCAAGGTGGATTGCCGCCGACGGCAACGTTCAAAGTCACATCATCGCGGCCGGATTCAGCGGGACCGAATCTCACCGCCGTGTATCTCGAGCGTCCGGCCATGCGCGCGGGCGAGAAGAACACGCTCATCGTCAAAGCAGAAGACGAAAAGTCCGGCGTGCAACTCGTGAGCGGTGTGTTCCTCAGTCCGCAGAAGCAGGCGCGCATCGGCTTCGGCTGCCGCTCGACGGATACGGGCACGTGGCAGTGCGACATCTCGCCGCCGGCCTGTCTCGATTGCGGCATCTGGCAGCTCGAGCAGATCCAGATGCAGGACAAGGCGAACAACATGACCACCGCGCGCGGCGACAATCCGCTCGTGCACGCGATTCAACTCGACATCGCGGGCGAGCAGTGCGATTCGCAGCCGCCGCAGATGTCGAGCCTCCTCCTGGAGCCGGCCGTGGTGAGCAACATGGAAGCGAGCACGATCAACGTGACGGCGATGGTGAGCGACGACACATGCGGCGTGGCGAGCATCAGCGGCCAGGCCGTCGGTCCGGCGGGCGCGGGCAACGCGCGCATCTACTTTTCGTTCCAAAGCGCGGGCAGCCCGGACAACTGGGTGGGCCGCCTGCAGATCCCGAAGCACGCCGCGAAAGGGATCTGGACCATCGCGTGGATCCAGATCCTCGACAAGGGCTACAACCTGAAGACGTACTCGCCGACGGATGCGGTGCTGGCGCGGGCGCAGTTTCGGGTGGAGTGAGCGCGGAGCGCGCACCACGCGCGCGCCGCGCGCCATGCGCGCGCCGCGCCTTGCTTCGCAGGCGCGGGTGGGCTCACAGGCTCACAGGCTCATAGGCTCAGAGCAGCATGCGCGGCGCGAGTGTCGGAGTGTACGGAGATGCCGTGAGTCTGGGCGTTGTTGTGCGTGTCCCACCTGCGTCACACAACTGCTCTCGCGCAGCTCGCGCTACTGTGAGCCTGTGAGCCTTTGAGCCTGTGAGCCTTCCCCGGCCTGCGCGCGCGGAGCGCGCGGCCGCGCGCTCCGCGCGCTTACCCCCACACCTTCGACAATCGCGAATGCGGCACTTCCGGTGCGCCGGCGTAGTGCGACGTGTCGTTGAAGAGCGTGAGGCGCGCGTGCACGAGGTCCTTGAAGTCGAGGACGTTCAGCGCGGCGGGGCTTTGGTCGAGTCGGTCGCGGTATTTGCGCGGATCGAAGCCGAGGATCGACGAGAGCAGCAGGCGGATCGTCGCTTTGTGCGAGACGATCAGGATGCGCTCGTTCGCGTGGCGCTCCACGAGATCGAGCAGCGCGGGCAGCGCGCGCGCCGTCACCTCTAATCCCGTTTCGCCGCCTTCCGGTGCGAAGGTGTACGGGTCGTGCTCCCAGCGCGCGTATTCGTCGTGGAACTCGGCCTCCACTTCGGCGCGCGTGCGCTGCTCCCACCGGCCGTGGCTGATCTCGCGAAAGGCGTCAACCACCGACACGTCGAGACCATGCGGCTGCGCGAGAATCGTGGCCGTGTCGCGCGTCCGCTGCATCGGACTGGCGTAGATGGCAGCGAGCGGCTCGCCGGCCAGCCGTTCGGCCAGCTTTCGCGCCTGTTCGCGGCCTGTTTCCGAGAGCAGAACGTCCGTGCTTCCGGCGAAGCGATCTTCCGCCGTGAGCTCGGTGGCACCATGCCGGACGAGGTAGACGCGAGCGCTCATATTCTTTGTTTCGGACCTCGGACTTTTTCGCGAAGAGCCATGGTTGATGCGGTCCACCTGAGAAGTGACGACACTCCGAAGTTCGGATATGATGCGCGTCCCAACCGATCTCAGGACCGAGACACAATCATCGAAAGGTACACACAATCCATGAGCCAGTCGAGAGAGAACGCCGAGGCTACGTCCTTTGCCGAGGCGATGGAGAATTTTGACCTCAAAACTCCGCAGCAGGGAGAGCCTCTTCGCGGGACCATCGTCTCCATTTCGGGCGACGACGCGTACATCTCGTACGGCGGACCCAGTGAAGCGGTGATCGACACTGCCGAGCTCGAGGGACTCGACATCGGCGACACGATTGAAGCCAACGTCGTCAAGACCTCCCCGGAGATTCGCGTCTCCCGCAAACTGATGAAGGGTCGCGCGACCCTCGAGCAGCTCCGCGCCGCATTCGAGAATCGCCTGCCTGTCGAAGGCAAGGTGACGGGTCGCAACAAGGGCGGCTTCGAAGTGAACGTAGCCGGCCTCCGCGCCTTCTGCCCGCTTTCGCAGATTGCCCTCGGCAAGATCGAGAATCCCGATTCGTTCGTCAACCAGACGATCGAGTTCCGCGTCACCGAGCTGTCGGATGACGGCCGCCGCATCGTCGTCTCGCGCGCTGCGCTGCTGAAAGAAGCGGCCGCGGAACGCGCTGCTGAGACGCGCAATCGCATCGTCCCCGGCGCCGTGCTGACCGGCCGCGTGAAGACGCTCACGCCGTTCGGCGCGTTCGTTGACCTCGGCGGCATCGACGGTCTCCTGCATGTGTCGGAGATGAGCCGCCGCCGCGTCACCGATCCGAAAGAAGTCGTGCAGATCGGCCAGGAAGTGAACGTCAAGGTCATCAAGGTCGAGAACGACGGCAAGCGCATTTCGCTCTCGATGAAAGATCAGGAACCGGATCCGTGGGGCGACGTCGCTGATCGTTATCCGGTGGGCTCGCAGTTCAGCGGCCGCATCGTCCGCTCCACCGACTTCGGCTACTTCGTCGAAGTGGAGCCGGGCCTCGATGGTCTCGTGCACGTCTCGCAGCTGCCGCTCGGCATCAAGGCCGGCGACGCGGAAGTGCAGATCGGTTCGAACGTGCAGGGCTGGGTTCGCGAAGTCGATCCTTCGAAGAAGCGCCTGTCGCTTTCGCTTCGCGCCGTGGCCGTCAACGATCCGTGGGACGGCGCGCAGCAGCGCTATCCGATGGGTAAAGTCGTGGAAGGCGTCGTCGATCACGCTGCCGCACCGGGCGTCTTCGTCGAGCTCGAGCCGGGACTGACCGGTCTGATTCCGAACTCCGAGATCGTGCTCGCGCCGGGCCAGGATGCCGCGACGGTGCACCACGCCGGCGAGCGCCTGATGGTGCGCATCATGAGCGTCGACCCGCACCGCAAGCGCATTTCGCTCAGCCACGAGGCGGCGAAGGCGGCAGCGGAGCGCGAGGAGTACACGAAGTTCATGGACGAGCGGAACGACGAATCGGCCGGCGAGTCCGCCATGGCGCTGGCCTTCCGCCGCGCGATGGAATCGAAAAAGAAATAGCTTCGCGACTCTCGCGTGCACTGTTGGAGCGGCGGGGCTTGCCCCGCCGTTTTGTTTT
>DASSMK010000417.1:0-16377 GCA_035688915.1 Thermoanaerobaculia bacterium | reverse complement strand
CGACTCTGAGACTCTACGACTCTGCGACTCTACGACCCCGCGACTCTACGACCCCATGCGCTACATCAAAAAGCTCACCCGCCTCGGCTCCCTCGGTCCCACCGAAGAGCGTGGGGCGGGGGTTTGGGTTGGCTACGATATTGATGGTGTGGATGAGGATTTGTCCGCGCAGGGGTTTGTGCGGGCGGATACGTTGACGGACGACGAGCTGGCGGCGCGAGGGGTGAAGGGATTCACGCGCATCGCGCCGGAGAAGCTTGGATTGCGGAGGAAAGATGAAGACGGATGACAAGCTGCCCATCGCGCTACCGGTGGAGAAATTGAAAGAGCTGGCGGCGGCGGTGGCGCAGGAGCTCGGGAGCGGCGCGATCACGCCGGAAGTGCGCGATCGCTTCATCACCGTGCGGGCGGCGCTCTTCCAGCGCGGGATTTACGATCCGGTGCTGGTGCGCTTCGATTCAGCGACTGCGCCGCGCGCGACGAACGAGGAGATCGCGGCGCAGCTGGCGAGCGTCGCGGAATCCCTTTCGTCCGCTTCCTGATCCGCTCTGTCACCGTCTTCGCGGCAGTCGTGTCACGGCCGTAGTCACTGATTTGGTGAGGGTGCTAGACTCCCCTGTCACCGCGAAACTCCCATGTTCGAGACCGTCGTCCCTGAAGCCGTTGGGCAGCGCCGTAGCCAAAGGCTTCGGTACGAGATCCTGCCGCTTTCCATCGCCCTCCACGTAATTGTTGTGGCAGCTGCCATCGCCGCCACGGTCTGGCAGATCGACTTCCCGTCGGACTCGCCGCGACTGACGGCGCTGTATAGCCTCGAGGCGCCGCCTCCGCCGCCACCTCCCCCGCCTCCGGCTGCCGCACAGAAGGTGACGGTGAAAGTCGTCCCGGTGAAGCTGCCGGACAACGTCGCGCCGACAATTATCCCGGATCAGGTGCCGGTGCTCGAGACCGTGACCACGCAGACGGTGGACGGCGTCGAGGGCGGCGTCGACGGCGGAATCATGGAAGGCGTGGTGGGCGGCGAGACCGAAGGCGTGCAGGGCGGCATCATCGGCGGCGTCGACGGCGGCACGCCGGGCGGCATCGTCGATCAGCCTCCCCCACCGCGCGACGGTCCGGTCATCATTGAGCGCGACAAGTCGCTGCCGATGTTCGCGCTGTCGCAGGTCTATCCCACCTACCCGCGCGAAGCGATGATCCGCAACTGGGAAGACGAGATGGTCGTGCGCTACGTGATCGGAAAGAACGGGCGCGTGCGCGAAGTGTCGATCATCTCCAAGCCGCAGCACGACATCTTCGAAGATGCGGCGCTGCGCGCGATCCGCAACTGGCGCTTCAAGCCGCTCATCCAAGACGGCGAAGCGAAAGAAGTGATCCACGAAAAGACGGTCTACTTTCGCCTCGATCACGGCTAAGCGCTGCGCAGGATCTTCTCGCGCAACGCATTGCGCTCGCGCGCATCGAGCAAGCGTCCTTCGCCGGCGCGCATGTTTTCCTCTAAATGCTCGGGGTTCGCTGTCGCGGGGATGACGCACGTCACTTCCTCGTGCGAGAGGATCCAGCGCAGGAGCAGCTCGCTCCAGCTCGTGGCGCCGTAATCGGCGGCCCACGACGGCAGCGACTTGCGTTTCACCAGCGCTCCTTCTTCGAATGGGCGATTCACGAGAACGGCGATGCCGTATTCTTTCGCGATCGGCAGGAGGCGCGTGGCGGCGTCCGGAACGGCGACCGACAGCGGCAGCTGCACGAAGTCGATCTCTTCGCTGCGCATGATCTGTTCGAGCTGTGCGAAAGCGCCGACGGTGTAATGCGTGATGCCGATGTAGCGCACCCGCCCCTCCGCCTTCCACTCGCGAAGCGTGGCCAGGTGCGTCTGCCAGTCCACGAGATTGTGGATCTGCATCAGATCGATCGTGGTCGCGCGCAGCAACTGCATCGAGCGATTCATCTGCGCGATCCCTTCTTTGCGGCCGCGCGTCCAGACTTTCGTCGCCAGGAACGGTTGCGGCACGGCACTGCGCAGCGCGCCGACCACTTCTTCCGCGCGGCCATACATCGGTGAGGAATCGATGACACGTCCGCCGAGCGCTGCGAAGCGCGTCAAAACGGCGGTGAGCGCGGGATGCTCGCGCTCGCTCGCGTCGAACGTCTGCCAGGTGCCCAATCCGATGGCCGGAATGGTCTCGCCGCTTTTCGGGATCGGTCGCTCGATCATGGTCTCGTTACGTCCGGCGCAAACCTTGCTCCAGGAGCGAGTGTTCGTGCATGCCTCCAGCAGATCCCGTTCGATTTCCATACCGACATGAGCTATCCCGGCCGGTGATCGGCCTGGAAGCGGAATTCAAGCCGATCGTCGATGGCGTGGCGATCGTGCCGGAAGAGTATTGGCGCACGCCTGCCGGCTTCGTCGACCGCCCGCTGCTGCAGCGGACGCGCAAGTCGTCGCAGCTGCCCACAGGCGGCGCGCTCTACTTCGATGGCGGCGTCGTCGAGGTCGTCACGCCGGTGATCGAGATCGCGCCGCAATGCACCGCACGCGTGGTGCGCAGCCTCTGGGAGCAGATCGGATTTCTGCGCGATCAGCTGGATCGCTGGGAACAGCGCTCCGGACACAGCGTGCGACTGGAAGCGTTCAGCTGTCACTTCAACATCTCCTTCGAGCTGCCGCGCGAAGAGCGGAGTGCCCAACGAACGGTGCAGAAGCTCGCCACGCTGCTCATCAATCTATTGCCGGTGCCGGTGATCGTGACCGGCGCGAACCGGCGCTCGACCGGCGTCGGCGTCCGTCCGCGGCGCGAGCGGATCGAGATTACGCTCGACTTCACTCCCGATCCCGGACTCATGGCCGCGACGACCGCGCTGATCGTCGGCATCGTGCGCGAGGTCATCACCTGGCCGTCGTATCTGCTGCGCGAATTGGACGAGCGGAAGATCCCGCGCATCGCAGACGTGAAGGCCGGCAAACATCCGACCCGCAACGGCTGGGTCGTGCGCGACTTTCACTTCCCCGCCAATCCGTTCAAGAGCGATCTCAATGAGCGTCGCTGGAAGTTGTGTGATGGCCGCAAGCTCTCGCTGCGCGAGATCGCGCTGGAGATCGCGAGCGCGTTCAGCGAATCGATCCGCGAGCATTCCGACGCGTTCAGCTATCGCCTGCTGCTCTCTGTGCTGCGCGGTGAAACGCCCGCGCTGCTCGATCTGCCCGACCGTCCTGCCGCGTACGACGACGTCGGCCGCGCCACGCTTTGGGGCTCGGTGTTGCCGGAGCTGGAAAACTTCGCTGCGCTCATGGCCGACGAAGAACCGCCCACGTCGCCGCGCCGCCGCCGCGCCGACGTCGAAGAAAAGCTCGCGCCGCCGTGGCGCGGCGAGGAGCCGAACCGCCGCGCGCGCGTGACGCTCCCCGCGCGCGTCGAACGCCGCGAAACGCACGAGCGCCGCGCCGAACCGCGTCCGCAGCCTTCGCCACGCCTTACGCGCTCCGACTACGAAAAGGTGTTCATCAAGCTCTCCAGCGGCAAACGCCTCGACGCCGGCGGCGAGCGCCTGACGCCGGTGGCGGTGAAGGGCTGGTATCACGCGGTGTTCGCGACGCCGGAGGGCGAAGAGCGGATGCTGTCGATCGATCAGCTGGTGGAGCTGGCGGATGGCTGGAGGGCGTAGGGGACGGAAGCAGCTACGGAGCTATCGAGCTGTCGAGCTGATGCCGGGCAGAGCAAAGCCCTACGCAGCTCAGTAGCTCAGTAGCTCCAGCGCCTGGCATTCAAGTCGCAATCACGAAAAATCAGCCCTGAGAAAAAACAGGGACCGCTAGCGTCACGAGCCGCGTCGATAATCCCTCTGGGGTCGCCGCGGTTCTTTTTTTGTGCTTTTTTCACGAGCTTGTACCGTGCTTTTTGACCCTGGGGGTCCGATGCGTACCCACGTACGGTGCTTGTTTTGACCCTTTCTCCATACTGCCCTACGTATTTTCAAGCAGTTAGCTCGTGGCACAGTCCTCGCCATTAGACGAACCCCGCAAGCACCTCAGTTTCATTGGCCTTTTCCGCTGGACGGGCCGCCGGCGGGAACCGATTCGTCGTTCAACAGGAGAAAGGAAACAGATGAAGAAAGTCCTCGTGTCCTTGTTCGTTCTGGCTCTCACGATTCCCGCCTTTGCCCAAAACGCCCCCGACATCAACAGCAGCAACCCGAATGCGAAGAAGTTCATGATGCGCGGCTACGCCAAACCGGGTGGCGGCGGCACCAGCAACCTCTCGTATCACACGGGCGGCGTCGTGATCCGGAACGCGAACGTGGTCTTCATTTTCTGGGGCTCCGCTTTCGGTAGCGGCGGCTCGGATGCGGGCTACGCTGCGGAACTTCAGGCTTTCCGCAATCAGTTCGGCAGCACCGGCGAATACCGCACCGTCGTCCAGTACTACGGTGAAGATCCGGTCTCCGGTTACGGCAACATCGCCACGGGCAGCCTCGTCGGCCAGGCTGACTGGTTCGACGGAACGAATCCTCCGCAGAACGTCACGGACGCCACCGTCCAGAGCGAAGTCAAAAAGTACGTCGCCAACTTCGGCGTCGACTACAACGCCGTCTACGAAGTCATCCTGCCGAAGACCTCCTTCTCGTCCGACGGCAGCTCGGCTTCCTGCGGCGCCACCTCGGGCTACTCGCTGGCCTACTGCGCGTACCACAGCCACTACACCGATGCTTCCGGCAAGAACGTGAAGTACTCGATCGAGCCGTACCCGAGCTGCTCGGGCTGCACGGTCTCCGGCTGGACCGCCGCGCAGAACCAGGAACACTTCGTCACGCATGAGACCCGCGAAGCGGTCACCGACGCCCTCGGCAATGCGTGGTTCGATCGCCGCGGCTACGAAGCGGACGACAAGTGCGCCTGGACCCCGACGCCGTTCATCGGCACGGGCGGCTACGGCTACCAGTACGAGTGGTCGAACGCCGACAACGGCTGCGTGCAGACCAAGTAATCTCGCTTCATCGATTCACGAAGCCCCGGCCACGTGCCGGGGCTTTTTGTTTGCACGCCCACACGCCTGCGCTATCCTCCCGGTCCCATGGACGCCAAGCTCGCCACGATCTACACCGCGCACGTGACCATGCTGAAGCTGCGGCATGACCGCGCCATGCTCGAGACGAAATTCGAGCACGTGGCCATCTTCTCCGGCGCGCTGCACTACCAGTTCGTCGACGACATGCCGTATCCCTTCAAGGTCAACCCGCACTTCAAGTCGTGGGTACCGGTCGTCGACAATCCGAACTGCTGGGTGCTCTACACACCCGGCCTCAAGCCGAAGCTGATCTACTGGCAGCCCGTCGATTACTGGCACAAGCCGGCCGGGACACCGCGCGAAACCTGGGTCGAGAAGTTCGACGTCATCATGATCGCGAACGAAGACGAAGCCCGGCAGTACATGCCCAAAGGCCGCACCGCATTCATCGGCGAATGGGATTCACGCTTCGCCGAGTGGGCGGACTTCACGCCGAACGACGAAGCGCTGCTCAACAGCCTGCACTACGACCGCGCCTGGAAGACCGAGTACGAAATCGAGTGCATCTATCGCGCGAACATCCTCGGCGCCAAAGGCCATCGCGCCGCTGAACGCGCGTTCCGCGCCGGCAAGTCGGAATACGAGATCCACATCGACTATCTCGCCGCCGCGCGCGCCACCGAAGACGAGCTCCCCTACGGCAACATCATCGCGCTGAATGAAAACGGCTCCGTGCTGCACTACTACCAGCACATCCGCGAGCGCTTCGACGAGCCGGATCGCCACTCGTTCCTGATCGACGCCGGCGCCTCGTATCTCGGCTACGCGTCCGACATCACGCGTACCTATTCGCAGCGCAACGATGAGTTTCAGGCGCTCATCGACGCGATGGATCGCGCGCAGCAGTCGCTCGTCGCAGCGATCAAGCCCGACATCGATTACGCCGACATCCACATGCTCGCGCATCGCCGCGTCGCCGAACTGCTCGTCGAATTCGGTTTCGTCAAAGATCTCGACGCGGAAGGAGTGCTCGAAAAGCGAATCAGCAGCACCTTCCTCCCGCATGGCGTCGGCCATCTGATCGGACTGCAGGTGCACGACGTCGGCGGTTTCATGGGCGATCGGCACGGCAAGACGATCGCGAAACCGGAAGGCCACCCCTACCTCCGCCTCACGCGCAAGATCGAGCCGGGCATGGTCTTCACGATCGAGCCGGGCTTCTACTTCATCGAGCCGCTGCTGGCCGAGTTGAAGAACGCGGATCACAGCAAGTACGTGAATTGGGAGAAGGTGGACGCGTTCCGCAAATTCGGCGGCATCCGCATCGAAGACGACGTGCTCGTGCTGGAGAACGGCGTCGACAATCTCACACGCCGCGCGTTCGACAACGTCGTCTGACGGGCTAACGCGCTGCTGATTTCACGCGGCGCCGCATCCGCTTGCGGATGATCTCCATCGACGCCGCGAACAGCGCCTGATGCGCCGGCTTGTTCATCCACGTCGAACGACCGGACGGATGCGGCAGCACGACCAGATCGAATGAGTGACGGGCGCGCGTGACGCGATGCACGCGCCCGACCGCATCCTTCAGCTGCGCGATGCCGACGAGCTGCATCGAGGCGAGCGTTCCCACCGCGATGACGAGCTCGGGCCGCAGCATCGCCAGCTCGCGATCGAGATGCGCCGCACAGCGCGCGATCTCATTCGCATCGGGAACGCGATCGCCGCCCGCTTTCGGATCGCGTCCCGGAAAGCAGCGGATCACCGCGCCGATGTACACGCGCTCGCGAAACTCCGCTTCGGTGAGGCCGAGGTGTTGGGCGAACCAGGTGAAGAGACGCTTGCCGGCGGTGTAGGCGAACGGGCGACGCTCGTCCATCTCGTGCGGCCCGGGAGCCTGGCCGACGAGCATCACGCGCGCGTCCGGCACCGCGCCGGTGACCGGCGCGCCGAGAACGGTCGGGCAAGCGCGACAGCTGTAGAGCTGCTCCAGATGAGCTGCAAAGTCGGGAGTCATACGTTACGATCGCGAGCAACAATGAAGCGTCTCGCTTTCGTCCTCCTGATCCTCATTCCTCTCAGCGCAAACGCCTGGACGCGCACGTCGGACGAAAAGATCGCCAGGAAGGCGGCCGCGCTCGCGCCTCCCGATCTGCGCGTGCTGCTGGAGCGCTTCGACTCCGACTACAAGCGCGGCAGCGAGCGTGCGGAGGCGGAAGAAGCGACGAACAGCCATCAATACTTTGTGCTCTCGCGTGAAGGCCGCCTGCGCGAGCAGATCGAGCGCGAGACGCAGAATGCCATCGCCATGATTCGCAAAGGCGAGCCCATGCCTCTCGTCGTCGAGCGCCTCGGCGGCCTCGCCCATCTCGTGGCCGACGCCAACAATCCCTTCCACGTCGCGAACGACGACGCGCGCCTCACCGCATCGCACAACGATTTCGAGCAGTACTTCGAGCGGCGGCTGGCGAAGTTCCCCACCGTCTTCTACGGGCTCGATCCGCAGTTCCGCCTCTCGTCGTATCTCGACCGCACGTTCACGCGCACGGCGCGCTTCTACCCGCTCGTGCGCGAGGAGTACTTCCGCGGCGGCGAGCTGCGCACGTCGATGGACTTCGACGACCGGTCGACCGCGTTTGGCGTCGCGTCGATCTGCTACTCCCGCGCCGTCACCGACCTGGTCAATCTCTACTACTACATCTGGAGGGAAGCCGGCGGTGACGTCCGATCAGCGGGTGTGATGCGCGGCTCCAATCTGTTGTTGAATGCCAATTAAGCGAGCAATCCTCTCCGTTTCCGATAAGACCGGCGTCCTCGACCTCGCGCGCGCGCTGAGCGCGCAAGGCGTCGAGCTTCTGTCGACCGGCGGCACCGCCAAACATCTCGCCGACGCCGGCGTTCCCGTCACCTCCATCGCGCAATGGTCCGGCGCCCCCGAAATCCTCGGCGGCCGCGTGAAGACGCTGACGCCGAAAGTGTTCGGCGCGATCCTCCACGACCGCGCCAACGCCGATCACGTAGCCGATGTCGAACGGCTGAACATCCCCGGCGTCGATCTGGTGGTGGTGAATCTCTATCCGTTCGAGCAGACCATCGCGCGCGAAGGCGTGACGATCAACGAAGCGATCGAACAGATCGACATCGGCGGACCGTCGATGCTGCGCGCGGCGGCGAAGAATCATCGCCACGTGCTGCCGCTCTGCGATCCGTCGCTCTACTCCGAGTTTCTCGACGAATTCGCGCGCGGCGAGATCTCGGATGCGTTCCGCTTGAAGTGCGCGGTCAAAGTCTTCGAAAAGACCAGCGCCTACGACGCCACCATCGCCGCCTTCCTCGGCCGCGGCGGCCGTCTCACGCTCGCACTCGAAAAGTTCCAGGACCTCCGCTACGGCGAGAACCCGCACCAGACGGCCGGCTTCTACGTCCCGGCCGGCGAGCGGCCGTTCGAACAGCTGCAGGGCAAAGAGCTGTCGTACAACAATCTGCTCGATCTCGATTCAGCCATGCGTCTGGCGAACGCGTTCGCCGAGCCGGCCATCGCCATCATCAAGCACACCAACCCGTGCGGCGTGGCACGGCGCGACGTGCTCGCCGACGCGCTCACGACCGCGATCGAATCCGATCCCGTCTCTGCCTTCGGCGGCATCATCGGCGCGAACCGCGAGCTCGACGCCGATTGCGCGCGCGCCGTCGCGGACATGTTCCTCGAAGTGATCGTCGCGCCGTCGTTCTCCGATGAAGCGAAGGAGCTGCTGGCGAAGAAGAAGAATCTGCGCCTCGTCACCACGCGCGAGCAGCGCGGCAGCGGCAACGAAGTGCGCAGCGCGGCGGGCGGCTTTCTCATTCAGTCGCTCGATCGCGTGGCCGGACGCGAATCATGGAAGGCGGTCACCGATCGACAGCCGACCGACGACGAACTGGCCGGACTCGAATTCGCCTGGATCGTCTGCGCACACGTCAAATCGAACGCGATCGTGCTGACGAACGAAGCGCAATCGATCGGCATCGGCGCCGGCCAGATGAGCCGCGTCGACGCCGCGAAGGTGGCGATCATGAAATCGATTCTGCCGACGGAAAAGAGCTTCGCCGCGTCGGACGCGTTCTTCCCCTTCCGCGATGGTCTCGACCTGCTCGCCGACGCCGGCGTGCGCGCGGTGATTCAACCGGGCGGCTCCGTGCGCGACGCGGAAGTGATTGCCGCGGCGAATGAGCGCGGCATGACGATGGTGTTCACCGGAGAGCGCCACTTCCGCCACTGACATGCCCGCCGTCAACGACATCCGCCTCATCGTCTCCGACATCGACGGCGTCTGGACCGATGGAAAGATCATCTACGTCGGCGATCGCAACGAGATCAAGGAGTTTCATGTCCGCGACGGACTGGCCGCGAAGCTCGCGCAACGCGCCGGACTGACCGTCGCTCTCGTGACCAGCCGGCGCTCTGCCGCGTTGGAGCGCCGCGCGCGAGAGCTCGGCATCACCGAGATTCACCAGGGCGCGGCGAACAAGCTCGAAGAGACGCAGCGCATCGCGCAACGGCTCGGCATTTCGTTCGATGAGATTCTTTACGTCGGCGACGATCTGCCCGATCTCCTGGCGATGCGCACCGTCGCCATTTCCGCGGCGCCGTCGGACGCCGCTGCGGAAGTGCTCGCGAATGCGACGTGGAAGCTCGAAACGAAAGGCGGCGGCGGCGCGTTTCGCGAGTTGGTGGAACGGCTGCTGCGCGAGCGCGGCGACTGGGCGATGATCGTGCAGGAATTCATCAGTGGCCGGCCCGAGGCTCAGAGCATTTAGGTCACGCGCGGTGGTGCGCGTGGTGTCGCTCTTCGCCGCGATCGGGCGGCGCCTCCCCTTGCGCGTCAACCGCGCCATCGGCCGCTTTCTCGGCGCGCTCGCGTTCACGATTCTCCGCAGCGATCGACGCAAGGCGATGGCGAACGTCGCGATTGCTTTTCCGGACTGGACGTCCATCCAGCGCCGCCAAACCATCCGCGCCATGTTCGCCCACCTCGGCATGACGCTCGCCGAAGTGATGTGGCTGCGGAATCTCGACGCGGAGATGCTGGCGCGCACGACCGTCATCGAAGGTGCGGACGCAACGCTGCAGCTGATTCGCGACGGGCGCGGCGTGATCGCGTTCACCGGCCACTGCGGCAACTGGGAGTGGGTGGCGCGCACCGTCGCGCTGCTGGGCATGAAGCTCAGCGCGCTGCAGCGCGAGCGCGACGAGCCGGAGATGAATCAGTTCATCCTCGACCTGCGCACGAACGGCGGGATCAAGACCATCGATCGCGGCTCGGCGACGTCGGCGCGCGAAATGATCGGCGCGCTGCGCAAGGGCGAGATGCTCGCCTTTCTGCTCGATCAGAACATCCGCGCCGACAGCGTGAAGGTGCCGTTCTTCGGAAAGCCGGCGCTCACGCCGATCGGTCCGGCCAAGCTGGCCATACGGGCGGAAGTGCCGGTGGTGTGCATCTTCATCGCGCGCGGCGACGACGGGAAGCAATACGTGCGCTTCACCGACATCATCGAAACGAAACGCGACGACGATCCGGTCGCGCTCACCGCGCGCATCACGGCGGAGATCGAAGAGCAGATCCGCCGCGTGCCCGCGCAGTGGGTGTGGATGCACGACCGCTGGCGCGAACGTCCGAAGTGGGACGTCACGCCTTAACGCGCGACGCTCGTCACCTTCTCCGCGCCCGCCGGCCAGATGCCGCGCAAAAACTGGCGGATCGCGCCGAACACACGCACTGGATCATCAGCCCACGAAACGTGCGCCGCTCCTTCGATCGTCAGCAGCCGCGCGTCGGGCAGGTTTAGCGCCCATTCGCGGCCGCCGCCGTACGCCGCATTGCGATCCTTCGTGCCGTGGATCGTCAGCACCGGCACGGTGATCTTCTTCACGTCGGCAGCGGAGAGATCGCTGGCCATGATGGACGGCCAGAGTTTGGCGAAGTGCTTCTGCTGCGCGGCCGGCATTTCGTTCGGCAAGTCGCAATACGAACGGATGCGCGTGTGGTGCGCCGGATCGCCGACGAGCAAATAGCTGAACATCACTGCGTCCGCTTCGCAGAACTCGCGCGACTCCGGCGACGAAGCCTTCAGCGCTTCCCACTTTTTCGCATCCGCTTCCGGCAAGCCCATGTCCTCGCGTCCGTGCGAAAGCTCAGGCGGGTATTGCTTCGCCGACTGCATCGCGACAGGCCCGAGCTGGATGACGCGCGAGACATGCTCCGGATGCGCGAGCGTGTACATCGCCACCATCTTGCCGAGGTAGGAGAAGCCGATGGGAACGAACTTGTCGATTTTCAGCTCGCGGCGGACCGCTTCGAGATCGCGCACGTCCTGCTCGATAGTCAACGTGTTGACATCTTTCACCGCCTCGGAACGTCCGCGGTTGCGCAGGTCGTACGAAACGATGTTCGCCACGTCCGCGAGCTGGCGGAAGTCGTCGTACAGGATGTGCTCGAGCGGAATGATCAGCGTGATCGGGCTGCCGGCATCGAGGCGGCGGTAGTGCAGCTTCACGCCGTCGTCCGCGTTGACGAAGCCTTCGTCGAACTTCGCGGCCGTCTCGGTCGTGCAGGCGGCGGGGCTGCCGGGACCGTCGAAAACGACTTTCCATGAGCCGTCCGCCTGCTTCTGCCACGTAGAGATGTAATTGCCGGTGTGAGTGCCGTTCGCGTCGAACACGGGACCGGTGGAGAGTCCGATCGTGCCGCCGCCGCCAACCGTCACACGCTCCGGGCCCCAACTGAACGGCGCCTGCGGAGTCTTGAAGAAGCGCGACCACGATTCGACGATGGCCTTCTTCCCGCTCAGCGTGCGCAGGCCGCTCATGAACGTGGCGTCGTCGGCCACGAAGGAGAAGAAGCGATCGGCGTCGCGATCGGCAAACGCTTTCGCGAACGCGATCTCCGCCTGCCGCACCGGTTCCGCCGGATCGGCAGCACGGACAGTCGAAGCGATGAGCAGCACGGCGGCGATGAGCAACTTGCGCATGCGCGAGAGGCTACACGAGCGTTCGCGGGAGCGGCGTTGCGGAAGTGCGACGATTGCGTGGCGCTTAGGTGGCCTTGGCTACGGTCACCGCGCAGACCTTCGCCGCGCCGGCTTTGCGAAGCGCCGCGGCGCAGGCGCGGAGCGTCTCGCCGGTGGTGCAGATGTCGTCGACGATGAGAATTGATCGATCTTTCGCCGCCGGCATTGCGCGAAACGCGCCGCGGACGTTTGCCGCACGTGCGCGTTTCGGGAGCGTGGATTGCGTCGCGCCTTCTTTGCGGCGGCCGAGGAGCGAGGGCTCGCACGGCGCGCCGATGCGTGGCGCGAGCGCGAACGCGAGCAGCGCGGCCTGGTTGTAGCCGCGCTTCCGCTCGCGGGCACGCAACATCGGCACCGGCACGATCGCATCGAACGCAACATCGCCGCGAGCCCGCATTCGCTCCTCGAGCAGCGCGGCCAGCGGCGCGTCGAGAAAGTCCTGACGCGAAAACTTCAGCGCGTGCAGCAGCTTCTCCAGCGCGCCGCCGTATTCGCCCCACGCCTCGCACCAGTCGAGCGGCAGCGGATCGGCGGAACACTCGATGCAGATGTGCGTATCACCCGGCAGCGGCAGCGCGCAGGAGCGGCAGGTCGCGGTGGTGATCTTCGGCAGCGAAGCCCAGCAATCGGCGCAACAGGAAGCGGTGCGCTCGCGCCACGCCAGCTCGCGATCGCACGCAATGCACCACGACGGCAGAACGATTCGCAGCGCCTCGCGTCCAATGTTCGACACCGCGTTCGCGAAACCGCCTGACACGAAGGATATGTTAACGGAGGAGGCTCATGGGCTCATAGGCGCATAGGCTCATAGCAGCGCGAACAGCGCGAGAGGTCGTCGACTTGCGCACATGCCACATGACGAACGTCTCGCACTTGCCGCACGCGTGCTGCTATGAGCCCATGAGCCTATGAGCCCATGAGCCTCCTCCCCCCGGACCGAAGGAGCCAAGCCAGATGACACCCACCCCCCCATCGCAGATAATGCCCGCCATGAAAAAGTCCGCCATTCTCTTCGCGCTGCTGTTCTGTAGCGCGTTTCCGCTGTTTGCGCAGTCCACGCAGTTCGGCGTGATCGTCGGCGGCAGCCGCCGTTTCGTCGACACCGCCCACGCCGCGCCCGGCACGACGTTGTCGGACGATTCGTTCGATCTCTCGAACTCGACGTTCGACATCTTCTACAGCACGGAGATCGAGCCAGGCACCGCGTTCAAGCTGAAGGCGGGCCGCATCCAGACGCAGGTCGGATTCGCCGACGGCACCGAAGACGTGAACGGCAACGAGCGCGATCTTCGCCACGACGTCGAAGGCGAAGTGCAGCACGTCGAAGGGATCATCGAATACCGCTTCTCCGAGCCGTTCGGATCGACCAGCCTCTTCGGCGGAGTCGGGCTCTACCGCCACTCCTCCGACACGGCCGGGTTCGACACGATGACCGACCTCGGCTTCAGCGGCGGTGTGAACGCCGACTTTCCGATCACCCGGCGCTACGGCCTGGTGGTGGAAGGCACCTATCACTGGACGCAAGCCGAGTTTCACCCGCGCTACATGACCCTCGGCGCCGGCCTGCGCATCGCGTTCTGATGTCCGGCGTCGCTGACGCCATCCGGCACTCTCATTGCTCTCTATCTCCTTGCATGCAACAGCATGGAAGGAGGTCTCATGGCCAACAGTAATTCGCGTCACGTCCGTGACTTCATGACACCCGACCCGGAGTGCGTCTCGGAAAAGGACAGCATTCGCGACGTCGCGCGCATCATGAAGGAGCAGGACACGGGCATCGTGCCGGTGGTCGAAGGGAAGAAGATCGTCGGAATGATCACGGATCGCGACATCATCGTGCGCGGTCTCGCCGAAGGGAAGGATCTCACCAGCGCACGCGTGAACGAGCTGATGACGAAGCACGTTCGCTCCGTGAAGGAAGACACGCCCGCGGACGAGGTGCTGAACATGATGAGCAGCGCCGAGATCCGCCGCGTTCCGGTGGTGAACCGCAACGACGAGATCGTCGGCATCGTCTCGATCGGCGACATCGCCTCGAAAACGAACAAAGACGGCAAGATCGGCCAGACGCTCGAGAACATCAGCGAAGCTCCGCCGAACAATTAGTTTCTCGCGGTAAAGGACGTTCGAGGCAGGCGGGAGACCGTCTGCCTTTTTGTTTGTGCGCGTAGGTGTTCAGCTATTCAGCTGTTCAGCTATTCAGGCCGCAAGCATCACCATTCGCCGCCTGAACAGCTGAATAGCTCAATAGCTGAACAGCTTCCCCCGTCCCCCGCTGAAATGCCGCGAGCGCCTCCTCCGTTCCCTCACCTAGCTCCAGAATCCGAAGAGGTGCTCAACTTGAAACGCGTCGTCACTTTCTGCAGTGCTGCTCTGCTGTTCGCGTCCGCGGTCCTGGCCGCCGATGCTCCCGCGCCGAAGGCTGATCCGCGCGTCGAACGCGCCATCAAAGACTCGCTGCCGGTGTGCGGCGACGCGAAAGTCTCGCAGGTCGAGCTGCCGCACGCGCTGCCGAATCGCTTCACCGGCTCCGTGGTGCGCGTCGAAAGCGCGCGCGCGGGCTGCGAGGAGCAGTTCGTCCTCGCTACCTCCCCCACCGGCGGTTTCTTCCTCGGCGTCCCCTGGTTCCTCGACGGCGTCGAAGGGAAGACCATCGAAGAGAAGCTGAAGGCGTGGGTCTGGACGAACATGCAGGAGAACGTCGACGTGAACGTCGACCGCTCCACGCGCACGAGCGACGGCCTCTTCAAAGTGACGCTCTTCCAGACCACGCCCTACGGCAAGATGCCGATGGAAGGCGAAGTGGACGCGGACGGCAAGGTCTTCTTCTTCGGCCACTTCCATCCGCTCACTTCCGACATCCGCACCGACCGCACGAAGGCGTTCTCGTCGTTCGTCGCCAACGCTCCCGCGCGCGGCGCGGAGAAGCCGGCCGTGACGGTGATCGAGTTCTCCGATTTCCAGTGCCCGTCGTGCAAGCACGCGTCGGGCTATCTCGATTCGATCCTCGCCAAGCACAGCGACAAAGTGCGCTACGTGCGCTTCGATCTGCCGCTCGTGACCGCGCATCCGTGGGCGTTCTCCGCGGCCGTGGCCGGGCGCGCGATCTGGCGTCAGAAGCCGGAAGCGTTCTGGTCGTACAAGAAGCAGGTGTACGAAAGCCAGGGCGAGCTGACGGCGTTCACGATCGACGAGTTCGCGCGCAACTTCGCGCAGGATCACGATCTCGATCTCAAACAGTACGACGCGGACGTGGCCTCGGAAACGATCCGCGCTGAGATCCTCAAAGGCGTCGGCGCCGCATTCGTGAACGACGTGCGCGCGACGCCGACGTACGTGGTGAACGGCACGCTGGTGGATCCGGGCGACAACGGCGCGGCGCTCGCGGCGTACGTGGAGAAATTGCTCGCCGATTAGCGCGACTGCCAGACCATGTCGAGAAACGCTTTCAACATCCGGCCCGTCAGGCCCCAGATCTCATACCCGGCGTAGTGGTAGAAATACGCCGGGTATTCTTTTGCCCGGAAAGGCACGTAGCGGATCTCCGGATTGGCGGGATCGAGCAGCGCTTCCACCGGCACTTCGAAGATTTCCACGACTTCCGACTCCTGCATGATGTAATCGACGCGCTCGTGCAGGACGCCTACGAACGGCGCGACGAGGAAGCCGCTGTGCGTGACGACGTCGTCGAGCCGGCCGATCAACTCGACGTGCTCCGGCGGAATGCCCACTTCTTCGTGCGCTTCGCGAATGGCCGCCGCTTCGAGCGACTCCCCTTCCTCAACGGAGCCGCCGGGAAAGGCGATCTGCCCGCTGTGCGCGGCGAGGTTCTCGGAGCGGCGAGTGAAGAGAATCACCCACTGCCCGCCGTCGCGAATGAGCGGAATGAGCACGCACGCGCGGCGGTGCTGCGGCGCGTGAATCTCCATGGCCGGACGTCGCGCGAGCGACTCGCGCAGCCGCGCGAGCGCCGCGTCATCGAACATCGCGCACCTCCCACGGCTCCGGCTCCAGCATGGGGATGTCCTGGATGGCGTGGTAGAGCTGCAGCGTGTCGGCCTTCTGCAACGCCGGAAAGGCGAGCGTGGCCGTCTCGCCATGGCGCAGATCGCCCGGCAACTCGAGCCAGCGATCCTGCACCACGCGCCCGTTGGTCAACAACTTGACGATCAGGCGGTAGCCGGGCGCGCCGTACGTCCGTCCGCGCAGCGTCGCGCCATCGTTGCGTATCGTGAGCGTCACGTCGCTGTCGACGCTCGCGCCGAGAAGAGTTAACGCGGGAAACAGTGGAGCGGCGGGCGCCTCGCCCGCCGGCTTCGATTCGGCG
>DASSMK010000416.1:0-8804 GCA_035688915.1 Thermoanaerobaculia bacterium | reverse complement strand
CGAGGGCGCCCGCCGCTCCAACCGTTTTCCTAGAAGCCGAGCATCGCGAGGGATGATCCGACGAGTTGCGCGAGCGCGCCGAGGGGCGTGCTGATGGCGAGCAATTCACGGATTGTCGCGCCGCCGGCTTTCAGCATCTCCACGATTTTCGTGAGGCGCGACGCGGCGGCCGGCTTGTCGACTTCCGCTTCTTTCTTCAATTCCTGCAGTTCGTTCGCGACTTTCGCTTTCGTCTCCGGCGAGGCTGACGTCGATTCGACGGCGCGATGAAGCGCGTCGACTGCGGCGCCGATCGATGCGTGCACGTCGCCGTAATTCGTGGCGTCGCCGTTCACCGCGAGCGCACCGGCGACGACGTTGCCGCCGTTCACGATCAGACCGCTGTTGTTGCGCGTCATGCCGAGGCTCCCTTGTGGGAGGCGGCGGGACGGATGCGCTGCGTGAGCTTGTGCATCGTCGCGCGCGCGCCCTCGCCCACGGCCAGGCTGCCGGCTTTCACGTCGCCGCTCTGCACGATGATGCCGCTGTTGACGATGGTCAGGCGGCGTTCGCGGAGTTCCGACGTGTCGATGCCGCGCGCATCGAGATACGTGACGAGCGTGTCGAGGATCTCGGCGTCGAGCATCGACGCGAACATTCCGGCGTCGATCTTCTGAAAGTAATGCGAATAGAGACCGCTGCTGGCTTGCTCGCGAAGGCTCTGCGCGACGCCGAAGTTGAAACGCGGATTCTCGCGCACAGCGCGCGCGTGCTCGCGGCGCTCGAAGCCGAAGAGATGGACGAGCGTTTGCTGGCCGCGCGCGAGCAGTTGCAACGGGTAGTAAATCGCGGCGAACGGCGCGCCGATGGCGGAGGTGATGAACAGCTTCACCACTTCCGCGATCGTGGCGGGTGGCGTGCGATCGACGGCGCGGTAAGCCTCGCCCAATGGAGTGAGCAGGTGGCGGCTGACTTCGATGAAGAGATGCTTGCCCTGCAGATGGAAGCGCAGGAAGACCGACAGCGCGATGTCGTTCTCCCAGTCGTACACGCGCACCCACGGATACCAGCGCGCGTGCGCGTCGCTGTTGTCGGCGCGCAGCCGCTCGATGGTGGTTTGACTGACGCGCTGCGCGGGGCGGCCGAAGACGTTCGGCAGCATCTCGCGGTTGTTGCGGATCTCGACGCCGGAGACGAAGACGGCGTCGTGAATCTCGCAGCCGGGCACGTGCAGCGCTTTCAGCGCGCTGAGCGCTTTGTCGTACAGCTCGGGGATGGCGACGGGCTCGGTCTTCTCGATCGTGCCGAACGACTGCGCGGCTTTCGTCGTATCGACGAGCATCGTCCAACCGTTCACCGTCATGCCGGCGCCGACGAACGGCGTGAAGCCGCGATAGACCATGAGGTTCTGATCGGCGGAGGAGAGGCCTTCGCGAATGTCGCGCGTGATGTCGGCGCCGAATTCGCGGCGGACGTTTTCCGGATCCCACGCTTCGCGCGTGAACGGCTGCGCGAGCTTCCAGCGCTCGGCGTAGCGTTTGCCGAAGAACGCGGCCACCATCAGCACGCCCACTGCGGGAATCGCGTACGGCACGCGCATCACCAGCGGCAGCGCGATGAGCAGCGCGACGAAGAGGATCTCGTAGCCGAGCTCGCGCTGTTCCGCCGCGGCGCAAACCTGCGCGACTAATTCGATGTCGACGCCGACTTCCGGAGCGATCGCGCCCCCTTTGCGACGCCAGTGCGCGAGCATGGCGCGCCGGCGGAAAGAACCGCCGATCGCCGCGGTGGCGCACATCAGACGCGTGGCGTCGCTGCGCGAAATGCGCGCGCCGTCGGCGTCGCGATTCGGCTCGAGGCGCAGGTCGCGCATTAGCTCACGCGCGGCGGGAACGTTCCGCGACATCACCAGCAGCGTGGGCGGGCGGCGCAGCGTCTCGGCGCGCGCGCCGAGCATCGGCTGCTCGAGCTTGGAGGGAATGGAGCGCCGGTCGAGCGCCGCCTGAATGGCGGCCACGATCGACGGCTCACCGGTGTACAGCGGAACCCAATCCTTGTCAGCGGCAACGAGATTCGCCGCGCCGCGAGAGCTCACGTCGGCCATAGTTCCTCACTTGTATGGATGAAGGAACTACGGTACGCCTGAATTAAAAGAGTGGCAAGAGCTCAGCGCGCGTAGCGTTCGGCCGAGCGTGCTTTGGCCTTGGCGGCTTCCACTTCGCGGTCGCGCGGCTCGGCGTTCGTGACCAGCGCATCGAGCATGTGCCGCGCGGCGTGCGCGATCTCTTCGACACCGCGCTCGAACGCTTCCTCATTCGCTTTAGAGGGCTTGTTGAAGCCGGTGAGCTTGCGCACGAACTGCAGCGAAGCAGCGCGGATCTCGTCGTTGGTAACCGGCGGATCGAAGTTGTAGAGCGTTTTGATGCTGCGGCACATGATCAGGCTCCTGCCTTTCGTTCCTGTGCGACGCGCTCGCGCTCGGCGGCACGTTCGGCGCGGCGGCGATTCGCTTCTTCTTTCAGACGCAGAGCGATGGCGGTGCCGGTTTCGGTCGTAGCCAATCCGCCTTCCGCCGTTTCCTTCAAACCGCGCGGCAACGAACGGCCGATGCGCACCATCGCTTCCACGATCTCGTCCATCGGAATCACGGAATCGACGCCGGCCAGCGCAAGCTGCGCCGCGGTCAGGCCGTGCACAGCGAAGAGCGCGTTGCGCTTCACGCACGGCACTTCCACGAGGCCGCCTACCGGATCGCAGACGAGGCCGAGGGTGTTTTTCAGCGCGATGGCGGCGGCGTGAATCGATTGATGCGTTCCGCCGCCCATCATGTACGCGACGCCCGCGGCGCCCATCGCCGAGGCGACGCCGACTTCGTTCTGGCAACCGCCAGCAGCGCCGGAGATGTTCGCGCTCAGCGCGATGATCGAGCCAACGCCGCCCGCGACCACCAGCGAGCGCACGGTGCGCTCCGGATCGATGTTGCGCTCTTCTTCGAGCGCCAGCAGCATGCCCGGCACGACGCCGCCCGCGCCGGCGGTCGGCGCGGCGACGATCACGCCCATGCGCGAGTTCTCGCCCATCACCGCGAGCGCGTACAGCTCAGCTTTGACGGTCAGCGGATCGAGAAAGGTCTTCCCGCTGTTGTACGCCTCCGCGAGCAGCCGAGCCTCGTTGCCGACGAGCTTGCCCATGGAGAGGCCGCCGCTTTTGCCGCGCTCGACGCAATCGCGCATCACCGCGCGGCGCTTGCGCAGCGCTTCGAGAATCATGTCGGCGGGAACCGCGTGCTCCTGCTCGTCCATCTCCAGGAAGACGTCGGCGAGGTCGCGCTGCGCGGCTGTTTCTTCGAGCTCTTTGAACGATTCGATCATGGTGCAAAGACGTTCAACACGCACGCCCGCTACGGAATTCGATCGAGGTAGCGCGCGTCCGCAACATCGGCCAGCGAGCAGATCCGCTTCAGCGCCGTCTGCGAGATCGGCGAGTCGACGTCGATCTGCATGAACGCGTCCCGCCCGCGCTGCTTCCGCGAGCAATACAGCGACGCAATGTTGATCGCCTCCTCGGCGATGATCTTCGTGACCTCGGAGATCATGCCTGGCCGGTCGCGATAGAAAAGCAGCAACGTCGGCGAATCGCCTTTGAATCGCGTTTGGAAGCCGTTGATGCGGAAGACTTCGATCACTCCCCCGCCGACCGACGAGCCGATGATCTCGACTTCGCGGCCCGACGCGGCGCGAATCTCGACGCGGACGGTGTTCGGATGCACTTCGCCGAGGTCTTCTTCGGCGAATTCGATCGAGACGCCCATCTGCTCGGCGATGCGAATCGCTTCAGGAATGCGCGGATCGTCGACATTCAATCCGATCGCGCCGCCGACCAGCGCGAAGTCGGAGCCATGGCCGCGATACGTCGCCGCCAGCGGCGGGTGCAGATGAAAGTGCACCTCGGCCGGATCTTCGTCGAGGATCTCGCGCGCAACGCGGCCGAGGCGCGCGGTGCCGGCCGTGTGGGAACTGGAAGGGCCGACCATCACCGGACCCATGACGTCGAGGATCGAGACTTTGCGATCGTGGCGAGTGGCCATACGCGGAGTGTAGCCCGACAGTCATCGCTGACGGGTTTTTTGCGTAATGCGCAAAAAGCGTCCGGTATACTTCCCCGCGTCCAATGGTCCGCAAGCCGCTCATTCTGGTCGTCGACGACGATGAACCGATTTTGTTGCTCATGCGCAATCTGCTGCGCGAATTCGGTTTCGAAGCGATGGCCGCAAACTCCGGCCATGCGGCGGTGCAGACCGCGCGCTCGCGCACACCCGACCTGATCCTGCTCGACAAGAACATGCCGGGCATGACGGGCGAAGAAGTGCTGCGGGCACTGCATGAACATTCGGATCTGCGCGAGGTGCCGGTGCTGATCCTGAGCGGCGAGCCAGTCGATCCGAACGAGCTCTCCCGCCTCGGCGCCACCGGCGCTGTGCAGAAGCCGTTCGACGTTCCCGCGCTGGTCGAAACGATCCGCAGCCACGTCTCCGCGAAGGCCTGAATCGAGCGCCGGCCTTGCGCCGCACGTTGGAGCGGCGGGCGCCCTCCCCCGCCGGCATCTCGCGCATCACCGACGGTGCGCTCCACCTCGCAAGAGTTTTGCTAAAGTGCGCCGCCGGAGGCCTCACCGGCAATGATTCACGAGAACCTCGATTCCCTGAAGAACGCGACTTCCGCGGACGACCTGGCGTACACGGCTGTGTTCAGCAGCAATGCCGAGGCGAAGGCGGAAGCGCGCAAACAGATCCACCTCCGCGCGCGCAAGAGCGGCGCTGTCCCGTCATCAATTTCGAATCTCTATCAAGCGATCGGCCGAGGCGAAGTCGATCGCCGTTTCACGGTTCCGGCGTTCAACATTCGTTCGCTGACGTATGACGTCGCCCGCGCGCTCTTTCGTGCAGCGATGAAGCATGAAGTGGGCGCGTTCATCTTCGAGATTGCACGCTCGGAGATCGGCTATACGGAACAGCGGCCCGCCGAATACGCGGCGTGCGTGCTCGCGGCGGCGATTGCCGAGGGGTACAAAGGGCCGGTGTTCATCCAGGGCGATCACTTCCAGGCCAGCGCGAAGAAGTGGGCCACGAAGGAAGGCCAGGCGGCGGAAGTGAAGGCGCTGGAGTCGCTGATCGACGAAGCAATCGCGGCGGAGTTCTACAACATCGACATCGACACGTCGACGCTCGTCGATCTGTCGTTCGACACGCGCGACGAACAGCAGCGCGACAACTATCTCAATACCGCGCATTTGACGAAATACATCCGCGCGCGGCAGCCGAACGGGATTCAGATTTCAGTCGGCGGCGAGATCGGCGAAGTCGGCAAGTACAACACGCAGCCGGACGAAGTGCGCGCGTACATGGACGGGCTGCGGCGCCATCTCGACGGCGAGACGGGCATTGCGAAGATCTCAGTGCAGACCGGGACGTCGCACGGCGGTGTGCCAATGGCGGACGGCTCGATCGCAGAAGCGAAAATCGATTTCGACGTGCTCCGCGAAACGACGCGCATCTGCCGCAGCGAATACGGTGTGGCGGGCTCAGTGCAGCACGGCGCGTCGACGCTGCCGGAAGCCGTCTTCAACAAGTTCCCCGAAAACGACGCGGTGGAAATTCACCTGGCCACGGGCTTCCAGAACATGATTCTGGACGCGCCGTCGATTCCTGCGGAGATGCGCGAAGAGATCCGCCAGTTCTGTTTCGAGAACTGCATGGACGAGCGCAAAGCCGGCGAGACCGACGAGCAGTTCGTCTACAAAACCCGCAAGAAAGCCCTCGGCCCCTTCAAGCATCGCCTCTGGCACCTCGGCGCCGAAAAGCAGCCGATCATCGAAGCGATCGAAGCGAAGTTCGAGTTCCTGATGGAAAAGCTGGCGGTCTACAACACGCGCGACATCGTGTCGAAGTACATCGACATTTCGTCGACGGAGTTGCCGGTATACGCGGCGGCATCTGCGGAGTTGACGGCAGCGGCGGTGGTGGATCCGAACGAAGGGGAGTAGGTTTTTTCCGCTGTGGTTTTGATGAGGCGCCGGCGATGCTGTGCTCGCCGGCGCCTTTCTTTTATGCAGTGACGCTGGCGAGATGACGAACTGCGGCGGCGAATCCGTCGCATACGCCGGGCCGCGAAATTTGAAAGACTTCGTTCAGGCCTGATTCCGTCCAGAGATGCAGCTCGTCGTAGAGACAGATCGGGATCTGGCGATTGTTGCTGAAGCGCCGATCGGGTCCGCCGCTCTTGTTGACGTAGCGCCATGTGCGATCGACGACCTTCGCGTCGCGCGGTGTGCCGCCTTCTTCAATGAAGCGCTTGGGCGTGACGGAAACGGCGAGCGTGCGATAGCCGATCGCGCCGACGCCGGCGCTGTCGTAGACGAGGAGACGATCGGGCAGAAAGTAGAGCGTCTGCCGTCCGGCGCCGAGGCTGAGCACAGGGACGTTGGTGACGATGTGCGGCGGCACCTGCGTGCGGAACGTGGTGTCGCTGCGTTGAACGAGTTGACTGGCGCCGGCGTGATATTTCGGATCGCGCACATGCCCCGAGGCGGCGATGTGCCACGTCCGCGCGCTCTTCGCGACCGCGCCCGCCCATTCCGCGAAACGTTCCCACGCGAGCTGCACGGCGGGATCGAAGTCGTACGTGATGACGACGGTCTTCCGCAGCTTGTCCTGATGCCGCGCTACGACAATCAACGCAACGGCCACGATCACAACGAGCCAGAAGAGCCACGGCGCGGGCGCTTTGATCGCGGCGAAGAGCGCCATTGCGGCGCCAGCGCCGGTGACGAACGGCGTCAACGCGATCTTGCTCCGCTTGTCGCGAATCTCCTGCAGCAACGCTTCCGAAGAGGAGTCGACGATCTGCGCGGCGCTGGAGGATTCGATCTCCTGCATTGCGGTAGTGACCGACGGCAGTCGTACGTGCGCCGGCGGTTCGCTGGGAAACGTCTGCCGGTAATACGCGCCGCCGGCGCCAAGGTGCACGTAATGCCCACGCGGCCCCGTGCCGACGCGAAACCCCGGAACGCCGACCGAAAGCCCCACGCCCGACCCGGAGAAATTGAACCGAACCGGCCCCATGGACACACTGCGCCGAAAAAAGAGACCCATGCCTTCGCTCCTCTCGTTCTGCGGGAAGACACAAAAGGGGCGGTTTGTGGCGGCTATGATGCGCTGGCGATGCAGAACGCGACGAGAAAGCGATCCGGCCTGGAGATCGTGATGTGGGTAATCGTCTTCACGATGGCCATCGCCGTCGCGGTGACGTTCATGGGCGGATTCGTGCGCACGTTCCGCAGCCGCTCGTCTGGTATGGAACCCGCCGTCCCGAACGGCGCGCTGCTCATCGTTGTCCGCAGCCGCACAATCCACCGCGGCGACATCATCGCGTTCCGCTATGCTTGAGCCCCAACATCTACTTTGTGCAACGTGTGGTCGCCGTAGCCGGCGACACTGTGCAGATCCGCAATAAACAGCTTTACCTCAACGGCAAACTGCAAAACGAGCCGTACGCCGTCCATCGCGACCCAGCGGTCTACTCCGACCTCCCTTCCCTGCCGGAGCCCTACCACTCGCGCGATCAGTTCGGCCCGTACACCGTGCCGGCGAATTCGTATTTCGTGCTGGGCGACAACCGCGATGAATCGTCGGATTCGCGGTATTGGGGCGCGGTGCCGGCGCGGATGGTGATGAGGCGGGCGGGGACGGTGGGTGGATGGTGGAAACACTAAGCGCGCATAGACTCAGATTTGATGTGGTAGGAAGACTTGTCGGTCGACGGCGATGCGCACCACCCTACTCCAAGCCGTGGTCAATCGTCACGCGAGTGGGCTGGCCATCACGCGACGAGATCGTAATGACATAACTGGCGTCGCCGAACGGCTCGCGCGCCGCATACCACGGCCACGACGAAAACGGCGGTTTGAAGCGCATCGACACTTCACCGTTCCGACCGACGCGCATCTCCTGAGGCTGCACGGGTAGCACGACAGGCTTACCGCCGGAAGCCTCCAAGGCTTGCTGCAGTGAGATCACGCGCTGCGCCCATCTAGCGTATGAAATGTGATTCACCACAACGACCGCGGTTGCGACCAGCAATGTGATCGCAACCGCGATGCTGCTGAACTTCGCGATCCGGCTCAACGATGTCTTTCGATCCAGGTAGTCAGCGGGTCGATTTTCCGCGGCTGTGTTTTCGGCTTCGGCGGCTGCCAAGGTGGGCCCGTCCGGCGATGGTCATTCATCAGCAAGCGCCATACCTCGGTAAGGCCGAGTTGCGACTCGTCGGTCGTACGGACCTCTCCGCGACTTGGGTTTCGAGCGTAGCCTTCGTTCATGAGCGACAACCAATACTTGTCTTTGTATGGATTCCCACTCGGTTTGTACCGCCACCTGCCGGCTACGCGTAACGTCGGATCGTTCGCCGACAACACAGGATCCGTGGAGAAATTAAGAATACCTGTGAGTGCATCCGGATCCTCGTATGTGTCACTCGGTGCCAGGTCGCTGATGAACTTACCGATCACGGCGGCTGGGTCGGACCTCGTGAGCAGTTGCATCCCAAGCTGCACACCCAGCGAGTTCGTCGAGAGATCCTCGTACGTGAAAGCACTCGGATGGCCCTTCTCCGCTTGATCCTCCTCGATGAGAACACCTGCGAGGTCTGCAGAAATCATCTTTCCGTGACGCGTTTTGGCCACCCAGGCGAGTCGGAACAGGTGACGCAAATCGATCCAGCCACCTTGCTCAGTGAAGATATATCTGCCCTTCGCGCCGCCCCAGGCAC
>DASSMK010000415.1:0-10602 GCA_035688915.1 Thermoanaerobaculia bacterium | reverse complement strand
CCTGCTGCGCGCAACCGGTGCGCCGGCACGCGCGACGGTGACGACGCCGAAGGCGGCGGAACCTCGCGCGACAGAACCGCGCGTGGCGGCGCGTCCAGCGCCGTCGCATACGGCGCCATCGCACACGTCGCCATCGCGAACCACGGAGCGCGCTCCGGCTTCTCCGACACCCCGCCACGCGCCCGCCGCCACCCAACCGCGCGTCAGCAAACCGGCGACATCCAAACCAGCCGTCGCGAAGTCGCGCGCAGAAACGCAAGTCGCACGCGCCACCCCGCTGCCCGTCGTCACACCCGCCCGGCCGCACGTCGAAACGCCCGCTCCCGCGCCCACTCCCGCTCCGATCAGCGCGCCGCCGGTGACCGCCACACAGCCGCCACCCGTCCAACCCGCAACCGAAACCGCGACGACCACCACGCAGACCGCTAGCGTCGACACGGCCGTCACTCAATCGACGACATCGTCTGCCGACGCGACCACCGCAACGACCGACACCACCTTGTCGTCCGCGGAAGCGACGACCACGACCACCGCGGCCGAATCACCGTCCGCGCCAAAGCCGCGAGCCGGCCGGAACATCATCATCCCGGCGATCCTGATCCTCGTCGGGCTCGGCGTTCTGATCGTGCTGTTCCGGGCGTCGAGCTAACGGCGCGCGGCCGCACCGTCGGTCGTGAGGTCGGAGTCTTCGGCAGATCAATCGCGACCGCGAGGTGCGCGCAACGCCTGCTCCACCGCCGTTGCTGCCCGACTGACATCGCGCAGAATGTCGGTCTCCCACAACCGAATGACGGTCCAACCGATCAGACGGAGCGCTCGTGTGTTGCGCCGGTCGCGCGCGATGTTCGCTCCGATCTTCGCAGTCCAGTACGCCGCGTTCGCCCCTCGCGCCAGCCTCTGCTCGCGCTCGCGCCAACCGCGTCCATGCCAGAAATCACCATCGCAGAAAACGACAACGCGACGCGTGCGGAAGACGATGTCTGGCTTTCCTGGCAGATCTGCCGCATGAAGTCGATACCGAAGGCCGCGTCGCCACAACTCCTTCCGCAGCAAGACCTCGGCCTTGGTGTTGCGCGATTGATTCCGTTGCTTGGTGCGGGATGCGGTTTCGGAAGCGGGCTGGAAACTCGAAAACCGTGGCACCTTCGGCATGGCGTTCGCGGTAGGGTACTCTAGCCGCACATCAGAAGAGATGGTTCGGCCGACCGATCACACGCTTCCATACCGCATCTATGGCGTTAGCCGTAGAGACCGGGAGCCTCTCCTTCACTTCATTCACGACGCCCTCGCCGCGTCCGGGTGCCGCATCATCCACAGTTCCGACGCAGGACACGCACCGTTCCGGATCAGCTTCGAGACCTCGGCCGGCGAACGAATGGGGATCATCGCGTACGCGTACTTGGCCAACCAGCATCTGACGCGGAACCGCCCTGGCGACGAATACCGTTTCCAGCTGAAGTACGGCGGTAAACAACAGGACAACCTTCATCAGCTATGGCAAGACCCGTATGGTCTCTACACAACATTGCTCGTGGGGATCAGTCCTGCCGAACGATTCTTCGTGGGCTTCGATCCAGTTCTGCACAGCCCGACGAAACACTTCATCTCGCTTGAGTTCAAAGCATCATTTGTGGAAGAGATCCGCCGCAAGAAGTGGTCGTGGCGTGAGCGCGAGCGCAGAAGCCGATCGGAGGATCCTGTCGAAGTAGTCGTAGGCGGCACCATTGACTCGTTCCTTGACTACGTGCGATTCGAGCGCGAGGCATGCGGTGAAGATCAAGGTCATCGCGCTTTTCTCGCGGAGCGTCGGGTCGCGGTTGCGCCCATCGTCACAACGACGAATTTGCCCGGCCGACCCGACGCCTCGTATGTGCATCAACTCGCGCGCGAATTTGAAATGTCGAATACGGCCATTCTCGATCTCATCGCGGACGCGCGCCGACTCAAGATGGCCGTCCGTGGCTGGGTCGCCGAACAGCATCTTGTCGAGCACCTCCAACAAATCGACGGCATCACTGACTGCGAGCGCATTGAGGCTGAGAACAGTCCTGACATCCAACTGCGCTTCGAAGGCAGCGATCTACTCTTCGTGGAATGCAAGAACGTTCTGCGCACGCCGGCGAAAAATGGCGCGGCACGTGTTGACTTTCAGCGCACCCGCGCATCGAAGGCTGACCCCTGCTCGCGCTACTACACAACAGGTGACTTCGACATCCTGGCAGCCTGTCTTCACGCGCATACAGAGCGATGGGAGTACTCGTTCGCGCTGACGCGCCAGCTGGATCCCCATCGGAAGTGTCCCGGAAGGTTATCGAGCAATGTCGTTGTTGATGATCGTTGGCGCGAAGACATCCGAGGTATCCTCGGTGCGGCAGCACGCACGATCTGAACGCACCATGACCGCCACCAAACCACAGCCGAAAGTCATCAGCCTCTACTCCGGAGCAGGTGGTCTCGACTATGGATTCGAAGCTGCCGGCTTTGAGACCGTCTTTACAAACGATTTCGACCACGATTCCTGCGAGACGCTTCGGCTGAACCGTAAGTGGCCAGTCGTCGAGCGGAGCATCTTCGAAGTTCCCACAGAGGAGATCCTGGAGATCGCCAACGCCGCCATCGGCGCGGTCGACATGCTGATCGGTGGCCCGCCGTGTCAACCGTTCTCGAAGTCAAGCTATTGGGTCCGCGGCGATGCCGCCCGACTGGACGACCCGCGTGCAGCGACGCTCGATGCGTATCTTCGTGTTGTGGAAGAGGTGCAGCCGCGCGCATTTCTGCTTGAGAACGTCTTTGGGATTGCTTACTCCGAGAAGAATGAGGGGCTGCAGCTCCTGCTCAAAAAAATCGCGGCGATCAATCGCCGCACCGGAACGCGGTACCAGCCGAAGTTCGCTGTACTGAATGCCGCATGGTTCGGCGTTCCACAACTTCGCGAGCGATTTTTCCTCGTCGCCGCACGCGACGGCGCACTTTTCGATTTTCCGCAAGCCGCCTTCGCCGCCCCGTTAGAAGATCAGTCGTCCTTGGCTTCGTTGCCTTCGTATCGAACCGCATGGGATGCACTCGCAGATGTTCGTCCTGCGGCGGATGAAGACCTCGATCTTCGAGGCAAGTGGGCAGGCTTGCTGCCGTCGATTCCCGAAGGGCAGAACTACCTTCATCACACGGATCGTGGCGGCGGTATGCCGCTGTTCGGGTGGCGGCGCCGGTACTGGAACTTTCTCCTGAAGCTCGCAAAGCGGCTTCCGTCGTGGACGATCCAAGCGCAACCCGGCCCATCCGTTGGTCCGTTTCACTGGGAGAACCGCCGACTCAGTCACCGTGAGCTGTGCCGGCTGCAGACTTTCCCCGACGATCTGCACGTTTATGGGAACCGGCAGTCAGTGCAACGCCAAATCGGCAACGCCGTACCGTCGCTGCTCGCCGAGGTCCTCGCTCGCGAGATCAAGACGCAACTCCTCGGCTACCGGCGGAACAACGAGCCCTTGCGGCTCCTGCCGCCGGATCGATCACCCGCGCCGCCGCCGGAGACTGTTGGCTCGGTTCCTGTCGAGTACCGCAACCTCGCGGGGCGCCATCAGGCGCATCCCGGGACGGGGAAGGGACCGCGATCTGTCCAGCAGCGCGGTGAAGAGCTGTACGTCTAGATGTCGCACGTGGATCCTAACGTGCGCGTCAACCGGGCTTACAAGAGGTTTTGGTGCGCCCAAGTGGACTCGAACCTGCGACCTTCAGCTCCGTTAGGTTGATGACGGGAAGGGGTTTGGTGCGCCCGGCAGGATTCGAACCTGCGACCTCATGCTCCGGAGGCATGCGCTCTATCCAACTGAGCTACGGGCGCGTGCTGCGGTCGCGCAGGCGGCCCGTTGCCGGGCCGCGGTGAGTGACCGAGTATAGCAGCATCACAACGAAGCGATGTCGATGCTGAAGCGGTACTTGACGTCCGACTTCAGCAGCCGCTCGTATGCTTCGTTGATCTTCGTCGCGGGGATGACTTCCACGTCTGCGGTGATGTTGTGTTTGCCGCAGAAATCGAGCATTTCCTGCGTTTCGGCGATGCCGCCGATGTTCGAGCCGGAGACGCTGCGCCGTCCCATGATCAGTGCGAAGGCCGGAACCGCGAGCGGTTTCGGCGGCGCGCCGACGAGCGTGAGGTTGCCGTCGATGCGCAGCAGTGCGAGATAGGCACTCACGTCGTGATCGGCTGAGACGGTGTCGAGGATGAAGTCGAAGCTGCCGGCGTGCTTCTGCATCTCATCGGCATTCGTCGAGACCACCACTTCGTCCGCGCCGAGGCGCAGCGCGTCTTCCTTCTTGTTCGGCGAGGTGGTGAAGACGACCACGCGCGCGCCGAATGCTTTCGCGAACTTCACGCCCATGTGTCCGAGGCCGCCGAGGCCGACCACGCCGACTTTCTGGCCTTCTTTGACGCCCCAGTGGCGGAGCGGCGAGTAAGTCGTGATGCCGGCGCACAGCAGCGGCGCGGCGCCCGCGGGATCGAGGTTCTCGGGAACGCGCAGCACGAAGCGTTCGTCCACGACGATGCTTTCGGAGTAGCCGCCGTGCGTGGTGCCGCCGAGGTGCTTGTCGGGGCCGCCGTAGGTAAAGGTGGCGTTGGGGCAGAACTGTTCGAGATTCGATTTACATGCGTCGCAGGTGTGATCGGAATCGACCAGGCAGCCGACGCCGACGAGATCGCCCGCTTTGAACTTCGTGACGTCCGAGCCGACGCGCGTGACGCGGCCGACCATCTCGTGGCCGGGAACGACTGGATACGGCGTCGGCATGGTGGCGCTCCATTCGTCGCGCACGACGTGGAGATCGGAGTGGCAGATGCCGCAGAAGAGGAGGCCGATCTGCACGTCCGTCGGCAGCGGATCGCGGCGTGGAATGGTGGTGGCGGCGAGTGGGGAAGTGGCGCTTGCGGCGGCGTAGGCTTTGGCTTGATACATGGTTGACTCCTTTCGAGACAGAGCGGTTGCAGCGCTCACGAAACGCGTGAGCGGTCGTGACGCGTGGATGGTTGGTTAAGCGGCGGTGTTCTCCGCGGCGGCGAGACCTTGTTCTCGCAATCGATGGATGTCTTTGGTCGGCGATGTGCCGAAGAAGCGGCCGTATTCGCGGGTGAATTGCGACGCGCTGACGTAGCCGACGCGGCGTCCGGCGCCGCCCGCGTCGAGCATCGAGGTGAGCATGAGACGCCGCGCTTCCTGCAGGCGCAGCGCTTTCTGGAACTGCAGAGGGCTCATCGACGTCACCGCTTTGAACTGCCGGTGAAACGTGGAGACGCTCATGTTCACGAGCTTCGCGAGCTCCTCCACGTCGAGCGGCTGATCGTAATTTTCGCGCAGCCACGCCGCCGCTTTGGCGATGCGGTGCAGGCTCGAATCGAGCTGGCCCATCTGCGCGATGCGGCTGCCCATCGGGCTGCGCAGCAGGCGGATGAGAATCTCGTCGATGACGAGCGGCGCGATCAGTTCCGCATCGGCGGGGTGGCTCTGCACTTCCATGAGCCGCGTGGCGGCGTCGATGATGTGCGCGTCCGCTTCGCCGACGTAGAGCGCGCGCGTTTCTTTTGGCTGCGGGACGCCGTGCGGGAAGACCTTCGCCGCCAGCTCGCTGATGCGCAGCGGCTCGAAGTCAATTCTCAGCGTGAGGTAGGGCTCCGCGGCGCTGGCTCGAGTGATCTGCGAGGCGATGGGGAGGTCGACGGAGAAGACCGCCACCTGGCCGCCGCCGTATTCGTAGATGTCGTCGCCGATCATCACCGTCTTCGCGCCTTGCGCGACGATGCACGCCGCCGTCTGCTGCAGCGAATGCGTCGGCATGCTGCTCGGCCGCGCCACTTTGATCGCGTAGAGACCCGACAGGCGCAGATCGAACATGCCGTCATACGGCGCGTGCGCGCTGATCAGATTCGCGAGTCGTGTGGTGTCGGGTTTCGGTTGCATCGTGGTTCCGCGTCGTCGATAACGATAACCGTCGGACGCTGCGGAATCGTTGCCTGAAAACGGCAAGTTTTTGCCCGATTCTGCCGACTTGGCGGCGGTGCCGCGCTCGAAGTCGTCAGCGACGCGCGCTGAACGTCATCCGATTCTCTCGTTCCGTCCGCGGTTCAGCGCGGCAGCTCGTAGATCACTACCCCGTCCCGCGAGTAGACGCGATGCAGCGGCAGCGTGGCGTCGCGCGTGTAGACGTACGTGACGCCCGCGGCGCGCAGTGCGGCGAACTCATGCACGCGCGAGGCTTCGACGAGCGCATCTGTCTCCCGCGCGGCACGCGGCGCCATCACCCACGCGTAGAGCCCGGGCGGGAGGGTGGTGGGGCGGCCGGTGAGGACGGCGATCCAGGCGCCGCCGTCGATGCCGCGATACGCGCCGTCCTGCCACGGCGCCGCGTCGATGGCGAAGCGGGCGGTGGGTGGCGTGTGCGTGGCGATCCAATGCATCGCCTCGAGATCCGCGCGCGTGGCGAGGATCGTGGCGGGATTGACGATCGTGCGCATGCTGATCGCGCCGGCCAACGCAGCGGCGATCGTCACGATGGCGATGTGGCGAGGCAGAAGGAACGTCAGCGCATCCGCGGCTGCGATGGACAGCGGAAGAAAGAGCATGATCACCGCCGCGCTGTTCGGCACCAGATGCGACGGCGCGAGATTCACGAGAACCGCGACGATCACGATTACAGCCGCAAGGATCCACGTGCGCCGCCGCACGCACAACGCCACCACGAACGCGAGATAGAGAAACAGCTGATGCGGTGCGAGCGCGAGCGAGCGCGGGAGGTCGTTCGGCGTCGCGGCCGACGTGACGATTGCTCGCACCTGCGGCAACCGAGCGATGTGCACGAACCACGGAGTGGTCAGCGCGAACGCCGCCACCGCCGCAACACCGCACCACACCAAACCGCGCCAGCGTCGCTGTTTCGCCAGCAGCGCGAACAGCACGAGCGCGAGCACCGCGAACACGATCGCCACGCGCACATGAATCAGCAGCAGCCCCGCCGCGAGCAGCGCCGTCGCCACGAATCGGCCGCGCGTCGGATGCCGTCCCAATCGCCACAGCACGACCGCGAGTGGCGGCACGATGAGCATCGCCGCGAGCTGCGGATACCGTCCCCACGACACGTAATACGCAGGGAACCAAGACACCAGCGTCGCGATCGTCGCCGCAAGCAGCGCTGCACGCGACGAACGGAGAAACGCGCGAGCGCCCGCGTACACCGCAAAGAACGTGAGCGCGTTCAGCACCTGTCCCGTCACGAGCAGCAGGCGAGGGAGATCGAACGGATTCGTCGCGCCGCTCACCCACGCCACGAACGCGATCACGGCGTGGTAGCCCCAGTGGTAGTAGAACGTGCTCTCCGGAATGAACGGCGCATACGTCGCGGGCAGGCGCCCCTGCTCCACGAGCAGCCGCACGATCATGGCGTGGTGCACCGGATCGACCCACGGCGGGAAGGCCAATCCCCGAATGTGGAGCGCCCTTGTGAGCACGACCAGCGCGAACACAACTAATGACAGAACGCGCATGCGGCGCACGCGAACCAGCGCCAATGCCCCCAACACCAGCACCGCCACCACCACTCGCGCGCGCAGCACCGTCCAGCCGCTCGTGAAGAGAAACAGCAACGGCCAGAACGCAAGGCCGAGCGCAACATGCGTCGCGAACGCCGCCAGCGCATCCCGCTCGCGCAATCGGCAGGCGCGCGCGAGCAGCGCGCCGGGCGCCCAGATCACGGCGAGCGTTCCGAGGATCGCGGCCGCGTCCATCGAGCCGAGTATAGTTCCGCGCGCGTGACGCCCTTGCTGTTCGTTCTCGCGGTCGGCGCGATCTCCTTCGCCGCCGGCACGCTCGGCTCCCTCCTCGGCCTCGGCGGCGGCGTGATCGTCGTGCCCGCGCTCACGCTCCTCCTTGGCATCGACATCCGCCTGGCCATCGGCGCGTCGATCATCTCCGTCATCGCCACATCGAGCGGCGCCGCCGCGGCGTACGTGCGCGATCGCCTGGCCAATCTCCGCGTGGCCATGTTCCTCGAGCTCGGCACGACGTCCGGCGCCATCACCGGCGCGTGGGTGGCGGGCATGCTTCATCCGCGCTGGCTTTTCGTGCTATTCGGCGTGATCCTCGCGTACTCCGCGGTGGCCATGTTGCGAGGACGCCGCGTCGCGAGAGAAGCGCATCATCACGAGCAGCGTCTCGCCAAACGCCTCGCGCTGGCGGCGAGCTACTACGACGACGCGCGCGGCGCCGAAGTCGAATACGAACCGACCCGTCCGATGCTCGGCCTCGTCCTGATGTACCTCGCAGGCGTCGTGAGCGGACTGCTCGGCATCGGTTCGGGCGTGTTGAAAGTGCCGGCCATGGATCTGGCCATGGAACTGCCGATCAAAGTCTCGACCGCGACGAGCAACTTCATGATCGGCGTCACCGCCGCCGCCAGCGCCGCGCTTTTCTTCGCGCGCGGACAAATCGATCCGTTCATCGCCGCACCAGTCGCCATCGGCGTGCTCATTGGCGCCTTCACCGGCTCGAAGCTCCTCGGACGTCTGAGCAATCGCACGCTGCGCGTCGCGTTCGTCATCGTGCTCATCGTCGTGTCTGTGCAGATGCTGATCAAAGGATTGCGCGGGTGAAAGAGCAGGAGCCGCGCTGGGCCGATCTGGCCATCTCCACGCTGCTGCGCGCGGGCGTCATCACGAGCGTCACCATCGTGCTGCTCGGCCTCGTGCTGACGTTCATCCACCACCCGCGCTACGTCACGTCGCACACCGCGCTGCGCGAGCTGACCGATCCGAAAGGCCACTACCCGCACGGTCTCGAAGCGGTGCGCGATCAGGCGCTCGATGGGCGAGGCGAGGGGCTGGTGATGGTCGGCCTGTTGTTGCTGATCGCCACGCCGGTCGCACGCGTGGCGTTCTCGATCGCCGTCTTCTCGATCGAAAAAGACGGCACGTACGTCGTGATCACGATCATCGTGCTGCTGCTGCTCGCGACGTCGTTCGTCCTCGGCGCGGCGGGATGAGGCGCTACTCGTACCGCAGCGCTTCCACCGGATCCAATCGCGCCGCTTTGTACGCGGGATAGATCCCGAAGAAGAGGCCGATGGACATCGACACGAAGACGCCGACGAGGATCGACCATAAAGGCGTCGTGGTCGGCAGCGGGCTGACCGCGCGGACGATCGCGGCGATGAGCAGGCCGATGGCTACGCCGATCAAGCCGCCGATGCCGGAGAGCGTCATCGCTTCGATCAGGAACTGCGTGATGATGTCGCGCCGCACCGCGCCGATCGCTTTGCGCACGCCGATCTCGCGCGTCCGTTCCGTGACGGAAACCAGCATGATGTTCATCACCCCGACGCCGCCGACGAGCAGCGCGATCGAGGAGATGAAGATCATCGCCAGCGCGATGCCGCCGGTGACCGCTTTGAAGTTTCCGATCAGCTTGTCCGGCGTCATCACGCCGAAATCGTTCGGCTTGTTGAACGGCACTTTGCGCCGCGCGCGCAGCACTGCGGTTCCTTCTTCGAGGATCTGATTGACCTGCGCCGCACCGCCGCGCGGAACCGTGGCGATGTTCACGCCGGTGGTGCGCTTGACCCACGGGAAGTGGCTGTCGAACGTGGAGATCGGCAGCAGAACGTGCGAGTCGGTGGACTCGAACATCGTCGAGCCCTGCTTCTCCATCACGCCGACCACGATGTACTTGCGGCCGGACATCTGCACTTCCTTGCCGATCGGATCCGTCCGCGGGAACAGCGCCTCGGCCACTCCATAGCCGATCACGACGACCGGCGCGCTGCGCCGCACGTCCGTGTCGGAGATGAAGCGCCCTTCGCCGACGAAGTGATTGTTCGCGACGGGGTAATCCTGATTCACGCCGCCGATCGTGTCGGGCGTCGCTTCCTGCCCTTTGTACAAGACGTCCGGCGTGCTGCTGTTGTCGTCGCCGGCGAACCAGTAACGCTCCGGCGAAACGGCCAGCATCGACGGGCAGAGTGCCTTCAGCGCCTGCGCATCTTCGTATGTGAGCGGTTTGCGATTGCGCTCCGATTCATCGCGATTGCCGGGACCGAAACGCGGATCGTATTTCTGGAACTGCACGAGCGTCGCGCCGAACGATTCGAAGTTCTTGCGGACGTTGTTGTTGAAACCTTCGATGATCGAGACCATGGCGATGACCGTGGTGACGCCGATGACGATGCCGAGGATCGTCAGCGACGAGCGCAGCTTGTGCGCGGTCAGCGCGATGGTGGCGAAGCGAACGTTCTCGCGGGCGGCGAAGAGTTTCTCGATGACTTTCATCTATTCGTACCGGAGCGAGTCGATCGGCGGAAGGTTGGAAGCGCGGCGCGCCGGGAAGTAGCCGGCCAGCATGCCGGTCACTGCGGCGATGACGAGACCCATCACCACCAGCGACGGTTTGACGAGCGTCGGCAGCGGGAAGACGGTCGAGATGATCTTGCTGATGATGTAGCCGAGGAGCACGCCCACCAGGCCGCCGCCGAGGGCGAGGAGAATCGATTCGGCGAGGAACTGGCGGCGGATGTTCTGCTTGGTCGCGCCGAGCGCGCGGCGCACTCCGATCTCGCGCGTTCTCT
>DASSMK010000414.1:0-4759 GCA_035688915.1 Thermoanaerobaculia bacterium | reverse complement strand
CGAGACCCTCCGGCCCGCGTTGCAGAGAGAGAGAGGTAGCTTCAGCAATTGGTCCACGGAGGCACGCCCATTCGCCCGCTCTACCGTGGTTGGGTCCGAGGTGGGCGCGAAGCTGAAGGGTCTCGAACGATTTTCAAAGATCGACCAAAAGAAAAAGGGGCTCTACGCCCCTTTGTTGCCGCTTGCCGGCGCGATTCCTTTGGTGAGAAGGAATCTATCTCATCGACCTGAGTACTTTAGTGAGCTGCATCACAAAACACAAGCTCACGCGTGATTTTTGTACCAGTCGGCGTTGATCTGAATGTACTGCTGCCACTGCTCGGGCACCAGATCCTGCGGGAAAATCGCCTGAACGGGACATGCCGGCTCGCAAGCGCCGCAATCGATGCAGACTTCCGGGTCGATGTAGAGCATGGTGTCGGTGGCGAACAGCTCTTCATCCTTGCGCGGGTGGATGCAGTCGACCGGGCAGACGTCGACGCAGGCAGTGTCCTTGGTGTTCACACACGGTTCGGCAATCACATAAGCCATTCGGACGATTCCTCCGGGACCAGTTACTCTCGTGCGAAATTGTACGTCAGGTGAACATCGCCACTGTGTCGATCGTCACCGCTGCTGCGTTCACTCGTTCCAGCGCCGGATCGACTCGATCATGTAGTCGTTGCCCATGAACGAAACGATCTCGCCCGCCGTGTGGCCGATCAGCTTATTCGCGACCTCGGACTGGTTGGAGTAGACGCCGTGCTCCGGGTCGGACTCCCACGGTCCGAGGATCGTTACGTCGCGGCGGACGTCGCCGTTCGACAGCTCCACTTTCGTACCGACGCGCACCGCGGTCGTATCGATTTGATGCGGCTCGAGCACGCGCACGCGCGAAATCTCCGACGCCAGTTCACCGACACGCGCGGAGAGATATTCAGCGCGCTGCCGCGCCGCCTTGTACTCGAAGTTCTCGCGCAGATCGCCCATCTCGCGAGCGGCCTGCAATGCGCGTGAGTTCGCCGGAATCTCGACCGTCTTCAGGTTCGTGAGCTCCGCGCGCTTCTTGGCGAGCGAATCGGCCGTCGCGTAAACCGGCTCCTGCTGCGGCTCGCGTAGCGTCGGATACTTCATATGCGCGGCGTTCTTCACGATCTCGCGTCGGTACTCCTCGAGCGCGCCGTAGCGGTCGAGCGTCTCCACGAGCTTGCGCGCCTGCTCTTCGTTGTCCTGATGCATGATGATGCGGATGGCCAGGCCACCCTTCTCGAACATGTCTTTCAGGCGCGCGCGCACGCCGGAGAACTCGTCGTGCGTCAGCGCGTCGAGCATCTGGAACAGCACGTTGTACGTCGCTTTGTCGCTGAGCGATTCGTCTTCGGCGAGACGCTTCACGTACCAATAGAAAGCGCGCGGATGGCGGCGCGGATAACGCAGCGTTTCGTCGATGAGACGATCGCGCACGTCGGTGTGTCCCGCTTCTTCGAGCGAGTTAATGATCGACGACAAAATGCGCGGCTCGTCATCGAGGAAGAACTCCTCGGCGTACACCTTCGCCCAATCAGGATGATTCTCGCGCACGACGGCGAGCGCTTTCTCGCGCATCGGCTTGTCGCTGATCGCAGCGACCGCGCGCGACGCCATCGCGCCGCTGAGCAGCGATGACGGTTCGATCGTCGGCGTGTACTTGCCGGGCAAACCCTCGAGCGTCGTCAGAATCTGCCACGCCAGCGCCGCATCGGTGCGCGCCACTCGCGCTGCTTCCGAAGCGAGCGTCGTGGAGAAGTGATTGGCCAGCTCCTGATTGCGCGCGCTGTGCTTGCGTGCGAGATCAAGCTTCGTTTTCAGATCGGCGCGATCGAAATCGCGGCGAATCGCATCCGCCGCATCACCCTCGGAACCTGCGAACGCGTACGTCGCTTTCGCGCCGGTGCCGCTCGTCACGACCTGCGGGTTCTTGCGCGCGTTCGTCCACCACGACGACCACTTCTCTTCCGGCACGATGCCGATCACGGCGTCGCGCACTTCGGCCATCATCATCGGGCGGCCGAAGCTCTTCAGAAGACGCGCGAAGAATTCGCCCGGCGTGTCTTTGGCGAGCTTCTTCAGCTTTTCGCCTTCGGTGAATTTCTCGCGAAGGATGTGGCCCTGCGGAATCGGCGTGAGGAACTTCGCCGCCGCGCCGAGCGGCACGGAGACGCGTTTGTCTTTTTCGAAATCGAGCCGGCAGATGCCCAGCTCCGGATTCAGCTCCGTTACGAGTCCCGCGCCGCGGCCGGCCATGAAGAAGGCTTCCCCTTCGTCGTAGTTCAGCCACGTCTCGATCTTCTCGGCGCGCTCGATGGGATTGCTTTGCGGATCGTGGAAGTTCGCGAACTGGAAGGCGCGCGGGAAACTCTTGTGCGTGCCGAGGCTCTTCTTGAGCGCTTCTTCGATCTGCGGACGCATCGTGGCGGGATGCTTGGAGAGGCGGCCGAGCTCTTTGAGCGCCTGCAGCCGCTCGTACCAGAGCCCGCGCTCTTTCAAGGCATCGGCGAGGAGGCCGAGGAGCGTGTCGGATTGCGTCCGCTGCTCGGCCTTGCGCAGTGCCTTGGCGATCGTCAGAAACGAGTCGACGTCGGAGGGATCGGCGTCGAGCTGATTCATCCACGCCGATTCGACATCGTCGAATTTCTTCTTCTGAATTAGAGCATTCGCGTCTTCGCGGAAACCCATGGATGGCGGATTCTATACGAAGGAAAGTGCGGATCTGCTCTGCGCGCAAAACAAAAACGGCGGGCCAGGGCCCGCCGCTGTCACGTTCGCTTCAGATGCGACTACCGGCGCATCTTCACGAGAGTCTTGAAGACGTCGAACGGAAGCTCTTCCGCATGCACGATGTGGCGGAGGTGATGCAGCGACGTACGGCGCTCCTTCACGTCCTCCAGGCTGATGTTGTGCTTGCGAAGCACTTCGTGTGCTTTCTTCTCGGACATGGTTCTCCCCCTGTAATCGTGTGTAAGAGTGCAGGGGAACGCGGCCCTGTCTCGCCCTATTTCCGGAGCTCTTCCAGGATTTTCTCGTGCACGCCGCCGAACGCGCCCGACGACATGACGAGCACGACGTCGTTTTCCTGCGCCTCGGCAGCCACGCGGCGAGCGATGTCATCGAAGTCATCGATCTGCTCGGCGGGTACCTTGTCGCTTTTGAGCCGGTCGAGGATCGTTTCAACGGACATCATCTTGTCGAGCCCGTAGCGCGTCTCGTAGCGCTCGCGATGAAAAACGGGGCCGATGATCACGCGATCCGCTTCATGGAACGCGTCGATGTAGCCGCTCTCGAACTCCTTGCGCGATGACGAGATCGAGCGCGGCTCGAACAACGCCCAAATGCGGTGGCCGGGATAGCGCTTGCGCGCGCCGTTGAGCGTCGTGGCGATGGCGGTGGGGTGATGCGCGAAATCGTCGATCACGGTCACGCCGCGTTCGACGCCGCGCACTTCCATCCTTCTCTTGATGCCGCCGAACGTCTCCAGCCCTTTCTGGATGTCGGTTTCGGAGACGCCGCGGAAGCGCGCGATGGCGATGTCCGCGAGCGCGTTCAGCACGTTGTGTTTGCCGGACAGCGTGGAGCGGAAGCGATACCACTCGCGCCCTTCCCACCATGCCGTGAACTCCGTGCCGTCCGGCCGCATGTCGACGTCGGTCGCGAAGATGTCGCAGTCGCGATGCCATCCGAAGCGGAACCACCGCCCCCGCGCCTCAGTGCGAAGTGGCGTGACGTTGTCGTCATCGCCGTTGGCCACGATCACATCGCCCGGCGCGACCTGCTGCACCGCTTTGCGGAACGCGTCGACGATCGCGTCGAGATTCGGATAGATGTCCGCGTGGTCGAACTCGATGTTGTTCACCAGCAGCGTATTGGCGTGGTAGTGCAGAAACTTCGGCCCTTTGTCGAAGAATGCGGTGTTGTACTCGTCCCCTTCGATGACGAATTCGCTGCCGCTGCCGAGCTTGAAGTTGCGGTTGAAGTTGAGCGGAATGCCGCCGACGACGAAGCTGACGTCGCGCCCCGCAGCTTCAAGCAGCCAGGCCATCAGCGAGGTCGTGGTGGTCTTGCCGTGCGTGCCGGCGATGACGATCGAATGCTTCCGCTTGATGAAGAGGTGGTAGATCGCCTCCGGCATCGATGTATACGGCAGGTCCAGCTCGACGGTCGCGGCCGCCTCGGCATTCGTGTTCGCGGCGACATTGCCGATGACCACGAGGTCGGGGCGAAACGTCTCCAGATGCTGTTTCGTATACCCCTCGAGCACGCGAATGCCCAGTTCTTCGAGGTATGTCGACATGGGCGGATAGACGTGCTCGTCGGAGCCGGTGACCTCGTAGCCGCTCTCCTGGAGCATGCCAGCGAGCGAGGCCATGGCGGTCCCGCAGATTCCGATCAGGTAAACCCTTTTGACGTCCGGGATTTCAGTGAGGTGCGGCATCACAGGTCGCCTTCGCAAAAACCGTGCTTCAGTCGGCTGTGCATTCTGGTTTTGACGGAACTTTCGAGGGGAATGACCCCGTCGGGAGGTCTGTTCGGCTCACTAACGGTCTCGTACCACAGGAGGATTTTGCGCTATGTCGAAGCGAATGTTTGCAGTGACGCTCGCCTTCGCGCTGACGCTCACCGCGCCGCTCGCGGTCGCTCAGACGAAGGACAGCAAGGAAGAGGCAAAGGATACGGCCAAGGCCGCGCCGCGTCTCACTCTCGTTGACCCGGTCAAGGACTTCGGAACGGTCGCCAAGGGTGAGCA
>DASSMK010000413.1:0-7818 GCA_035688915.1 Thermoanaerobaculia bacterium | reverse complement strand
TACAATCGGCGCGTTCCGAAAAGTCGAATCGGGTTCACTGCCGGGACAGGGTCCATCTCCAAGGAGGAAGCTCATGGCGCTGCTGCTCCGCTCGCGGATCGGGAACGTGATTCTCGCTGTCGTCGGCGCAATCTACGCTGTATGCGCTCTCGTGATGTTGTGCTACTTCGTGGCCGGAACGTGGCAGGCCGCCAGCATGACGGATCGCCTCTTACAGGCCGCTCTCGTCTTCTCGCTGATCTGCGGCATCTGGTTCATCGACCTCGCCACCCGCAACCTCGGCCTCCGCTCCACGCGCGACCGTGCGCCGGTGCCGGCGACTGCGGCCGTTCGCGCCACCGCGCACTGACGCGCGCGGATTACGCTTTCGCTTCGACGGCTTCGAACAGCTGCTGCAGCTCGGTGGTCACAGTGCCGCGGCGGCTGTTCGCCACCACGCGCCCGTCGATCTCCGTCACCGGCATCACGCCCTGCGTCGTGCTGGTGATGAATGCTTCGTCGAGATCGAACAACTCTGCTTCGCGCAACGGCCGCTCGTCCACGCGGATCTTTGCGCCGAGGGCTAGGCCGATCACCTGATCGCGAACGACGCCGGGGAGGATGTGCTCGTCGAGCGGATGCGTGATCAGCTGCCGCCCTTTCACCGCGAAGAAATTCGAGCTCGCGCCTTCGCGCACGAACCCGTCGGCGAGCAGCAGCGCTTCGTCCGCACCGGCACGCTGCGCTTCTTTCTTAGCCAGCGCATTGCCGAGGAGATTGACCGACTTGACGTGACAGGCGCTCCAGCGGACGTCCTTCGTGGTGATGATTTTGATGCCGACGTCTTTCTTCGTCGCATTCGGAAACGTGAAACGACGCGAGTACGCGAGCGCCGTCGGCTCTGTTTCGTCCGGCCAGAAATGCGAGCGCTCGGACACGCCTCGCGTGACCTGCACGTAGACGATGCCGTCGTCGAACGCGGTGCGCTCGAGCAGCTCCGCGGCCATCGTCGCGAATGAATTCTCGTCGAATGGATTGCGGATCGAGAGCGTCGCCAGCCCTTGTTTGAGGCGGCGAAAGTGCTCGCGCAGAAGGATGGGACGCTTACCGGTGAACTTGAACACTTCGTACACCGCGTCGCCGAATTGGAAGCCGCGGTCTTCGACGCGCACGACCGGCTCGTCGGTCGTCGTGAACCGGCCATTGAACCAGAGCGCGTCGCTCATACTTCGATCGCTTTGACGATGACGACCGTGCGATCGTCCTCGTCTTCCCTCCCCCACTTGGCGACCTTGGCGAGCACTTCCTGGCCGATCTCCTGCGAAGAGCGCATGCGGTTGGTTTTCACGAGGCGCACCAGACGATCGATGCCGAACTCCTCATCCTTTTCGTTGTGCGCTTCGATGATGCCGTCGGAGTAGAGGCAAATGAGATCACCCGGCTCGAGCTTCGTGAAGCCGCGCTTGTACGTGGCATCGGGCGTGGGGCCGAGGACGGGACCGCCGTTGCGCAGGTACTCGATCTTGCCGTTCGCGTGGAGATGAAACGGATAGTTCTGGCCCGCGTTGCAGTAGATGAGAATGCCGCCCGTTTCGAGCTCGCCGTAAAAGAGCGAAACGAACTTCGTAGTCAGGCGGCTGCGATGGATGATGTGGTTCAGCTTCTCCATCGTGCGAATGATTTTGAAATCGCGATCGGTGGCCATCCGCAGGCCCATGTAGACGTCGCGCACGACCAGCGCCGCGGGCAGGCCGTGGCCGGAACCATCGGCGATGGCCAGGCCGAGAATGTTGTCGGAGACGGGGATGAAATCGTAAAAGTCGCCGCTGACGATTTCGGCGGGAACGGTTTTGCCCCAGATGTCGTAGCCGGCGTATTGCGGCACGCGCTGCGGCAGAATGGACTGCTGGATGCGCTGCGCTTCGACGATCAGCGATTCGTACCGCTGCGCGCGCATCTTCTGGTTGATCGTGTAGCGGACGAGGTTCAGCGAGAAGAGGATGTCTTCGCGCGAAAGCGAGTCGGAGACGTCGAAGCTAATGATGTGATCTTCGTCCGCGACGGCGATGGCGCAGAAGCGGCGCGCGCCGAGCTTCTGTTCGAGGATGGGATCGACGCCCGGATCAGTCGGATCCATGACCACGATCCCGTTCTCGAGCACCAGCTCGATCGGCTTGTAATCCTTCGGAACCGTGATTCCCAATTCGCCGTCGCCGGTCTGCCCAAAGCGAATGGCCAACTCATAGCAGTCGTCGTCGCGACGCTCATACACGCGCCCGCCGGTGATGCCGAGATCATCGCGAAAATTGACCGCGATGGTGTTGGCGAGCTGCGCGACGGTGGTGGTGGGAGACTCGTCGGTCTCGATCTGCTCGAGCGTGCGCTCGACCTGGGTGAGGAGGCGTTTGTAATCCATTTATTTTTGCAGTCGCTCCGCGCGAATGCGCGCGATGCGCTCGTCTTCCCATCGCTCGCGATCGGCCTGCATCTCTTCGATGGTGCGGTATTTGTGGACTCCGCGCGGAAAGCCGATCGGTCCGGGAAGCGTCGCCCAGTTCAGTACGGTCCGGAGACGTGCGCCGATCTTGCGGTCGTCGCCGATCATCCATGGCTCCGGCATGTCTTCGATGCGTCTGTATTTGAAGACCGGCATCAGCTCTCTCCGAAATTGAACTTCTGTCGCAGCATGTCGGCGTCGATACGATCCTTGCTGCGTACCGTGTCTCGCTTCATCTCGTAGAGCGTCCGTGCCGTCACGACGCGCAGTTGCACACCTTCAATTTCAGCGTTCTCGGCTTTCAGATCTTCATAGCGATACATCTCGCCAAGGCGCGTCAGGAAGTCGAGCGTAAGGTCGTCATCCGGCGGGCAATAACGGACGGCTGGATAATCACCGAGCAGTTCGTCGGCATTGATTTCTTCGATGAACGGATCGTCCCAGACTTGGCGGAGCGCGCGCTTGAGCTTCGCGACGTTTTCCTGGGTGGGAGCAATGAAGAAATCAGCATCGGCCGTGGCGCGAACAATGCCGTGGGCTGCCAACGCGATCGCTCCGAAGGTCACGTACTCCACACCTTCGCGATTCATCGCGTCGATGACTTGCAGAATCTTCGAGAGCTCCATCCCTACTTCAACTCTACTCCATCCACCTCATACGGCGCCTTCACCCCCAGCAACCCCAGCACCGTCGGGTACACATCCGCGATGTACGGCGCGCGGGTCGTCGCCAGCTTGCGGTTGTAGAAGAAGATGCCTTTCACGATCTCGGGGTCGACGGAGCAGTGGTCGCCGCTCCAGACCTGTTTGTTCTCCTCAAAGAGGTTCTTCGGGATGCCGCCGAGGGAGGTTTGCCAGGAGACGCGGTAGCCGTCGTTGTTGGTGATGAAGAGGTCGGGGATCATGTTCGGGTCGAACTTTTTGTAGATCTCTTCGCGCGCCAGGACGCGGCGGACGGGGTGCTCGTTCGTTTCGGGATCGACCATCGTCACGAGGCGCTGCTTGAGCTCCGCTTTCAGCGCGTCGGTCTCCGCGCCGGGATTGACGATGCCCTGCGACTCGCGGCCTTTCATGTTCACGTACAGCTCGCCGAGGCCCATGGCGTAGGCGCGGGTTTTCGACCAGTCGACGTTCTCCCAGAACTGCCCCTGATCGAACAGCATCTCCAGGTTTCGATCCTTCGCCTGCACGCCGCTCTTGAGCGTCATGTAGCCGTTCAGCACGAGCCAGGTGTTGTAGTTCACCGATTTGCGGAATGACGCGAAGCCGTGATCGGAGAGGACGATCAGCGCCGCGTTGTGCTTCTCCGCGGAGCGCATGGCGTCGCCGACGATCGAGTCCATCAGCTGATATGCCTTCAGCAGCGCGCCGCCCCACTGCGCGGCGAGCTTCGGGTCGTACGCCGGATGCTTCGGATCGACGATGCGCCAGAAGACGTGCCCGACGCGATCGGGGAACTCGAAGCACTGCACCATCAAGTCGGTGTCCGGCTTCTCCAGAAACGCATCGAACATCTTGCGGTTCTGCGTGACGGTCCACTCCATGTCGTCCCAGAAGATCTGTTCGGTGGCGAAGCCTTCGGAGATGGCCCACGTGTCGATCTGCCAGCCGAGTGTTTTGTAGAGGCCGTACTGCTTCGCCACTTCCGGCGCCCATTTCGCCGGCGTGGAGATGCGAAAGCCCGGCGGCAGGCTGCGCGGATCGAAGTTGATCGGCGAGAGGTACAGCTTCACTTCGGGCTGCACGGAGATGAGATGAAAGCGGCTGATGCCGTGCAATTTGATGAGCGGGTTGAAGGGAAACTCGAAGTTCGTCCAGCCGCTCCACTGCCCTGCTTTGAGCGTGAACTTCTGGCCGCTCACGTCGATCTCGACGGAGTTGCGATCGTCGGCGACGGTTAGCGTCATCGGCGCGGCGATGTACGGCGGATTGCCGAACAGTTTGTTCGGAGGTCCCTGAATCTTCGTCTGGATGACGCCTTTGTTGTCTTCGAGCTGCACCACTTCGATGGAGAACTCGTTCGAGCCGCTGCGATGGAAGTCGAGCTCGGACGTGAAGAAGAACGGCTTGCCCACGCGGCCGGACATGTCGGGAACGCCGAGGCCGGAGAGCATGTGGCCCTCATCAAAGTCGGTGGCGGGAAACGTGACCGGCACGTGCACGATCATCGCTTTCTTGCCCGCTTTCGCCGCGGCGTCCCAGAACGGAATCCCCTGCCGGCGATTGACGACGCCGGGGCGGTGCACCGGCAGGTACGTTTTGACCGCGAAGTAGACGCCGTAGCCGAGGCCGAGGGCGAGAAAGAGCATGAGCTGACCGGCGAGGAGACGGCGGCGCATCAGCAGGATGGCGGCGATGATGGCGAAGAGAAGCGCGACGATGGCGCCGAAGAGGAACGGATTCTTTTCGCCGAAGAGGAACGGCTCGGTCGTCTCGTCGAAGGCCGCGAAGACGGGCATGTAGTTCTTCGGATCGCGGCGGAGGAAGTCGAAGATGCCGGTGCGGCCGGGATCGATGCCGGTCGAAAACGTCGACCACGAAACGGGCGTTTGCGCCGGAACGGTCGGCAGCAGCGGGCGGAACGTGCCGTTCGCGCGCAGCCTGGCGAGATTCGGCAGCTTCCCTTCGTTCATCCACCGTTCGGTGTAGCGCGCGTCGACGCCGTCGAAGCCGAGGACGATCACTTTCTGCGATTGCGGCTGCGCGTGCGCGGTGGCTGCGCAGAGCAGAATTGCAGCCAGGAAGAGTCTTCGGAGAGACATGCGGCGCATGATACAAGCTGCCCGGCATTCCTCTTGAAGACCCGAGCTGGATCGAAGGAGTAAGCGCATGAAAGCTCGCCAGTTGTTTGCAGTCGTGGCCGCCTGTGCCGTCGTGGCGGCGTGTGGCGGTGGCGGAGAAAAAAAATCGGGCGGCGAAGGCAGCAAGGATCGCCTCGTCGTCGCGCTGCAGAGCAGCCCCACCAATCTCGACCCGCGCGTCGGCAACGACAACGTCTCCGGACGCATTGCGGATCTCTGCTGCAGCGGTCTGATCAAAGTCACGCCGGAGCTCGACTACGCGCCCGACCTCGCGCAAAAGTGGGAAACGCCGGACGACAAGACCATCATCTTCCACCTCAATCCGGCGGCGAAGTTTCAGGACGGCCGCCCGCTCACCTCGGCCGACGTGAAGTGGACGTATGAATCGTTGCTCGCACCGGGCTTCACGACGTCGAAAAAATCGGGCTACGCGGCGGTCGATCACATCGAAGCGCCCGATCCGCACACTGTCATCTTCAAGCTGAAGGAAGCGAACGGCGGTCTCTTTGACAACCTCACGCTCGGCATCCTGCCGCAGGGCGCCGACGCGAATGCGATGAAGACGAAGCCGATCGCGGCCGGGCCGTACAAAGTCGTCGAGTACAAGACCGACGAATCGGTGGAGCTCGAAGCGTTCGACGGGTGGCATGGCGGCGCGCCGAAGATCAAGCATCTGACGCTGCGCATCATCCCCGACTCCACCACGCGCGTGCTCGAGCTGCGCCGCGGCACGGTGAACTTCGAGGTCAATCAGATTCCGTTCGAGAACGTCGCGGAATTCGAGAAAGACAACAAGCACAAAGTGGAGAAGAAGCCAGGCTCGGTGTGGCAGTACCTGGCCTTCAACCTCAAAGACCCGACGCTGTCGAAGGTGGAAGTGCGCCGCGCCATCGCGTACGCCATCGACCGGCAGCGCATCGTCACCGATCTTCTGCGCGGCCACGGCGTGCCGACCGACACGATGCTCGCGCAAGGTCACTGGGCGCGCGCCGAGAATCTCCCCACGTATTCATACGATCCGGCCAAGGCCAAGCAGCTGCTCGATCAGGCAGGCTTCAAAGATCCGGACGGCGACGGTCCGAAGCCTCGCTTCACGCTCTCGTTCAAGACGTCCACGGATGCCGAGGCGAATCTGCGCGCGCAGATGATCCAGCAGATGCTGCGGCAGGTCGGCATCAACGTGACCATCCAGTCCAGCGAGTTCGGCACGTTCCTGGAGGACGTGACGAAGGGCAACTTCCAGATGTACTCGCTGAGCCGGAACGGCGTGCAGGATCCTGATTTCTACTACATCATCTTCTACTCGAAGAACACGCCGCCCGAAGGGCAGAACCGCGGCTACTACAACAACGCGCGCGTCGATCAGCTGCTGCTGGAAGGACGCTCGACGTTCGATCGCACGAAGCGCAAGCAGGTCTACGGTGAAGTGCAGCGCATCCTGCAGGAAGACCTGCCGTACGTGTCGCTGTACCACCAGATCAACGTGGCCGTGATGGACAAGAACGTGAACGGCTACACGATGTATCCCGCGGGCTTCCTGCTCTCGCTGCCCTACATGAGCATTCAGTGATTCCGCTGGAAGTGGTGGTGCTCCGCCTCTCGATCGCGCTGCTGTTCGGCGCGATCGTAGGGGTGGAGCGCGAGTGGCGGCAGAAGCACGCCGGCGTGAAGACGTTGGCGCTCGTGGCGATCGGCGCCGCCGGTTTCGCGATGATGTCGGATACGTTCGGTCCGACCAATCACAATCCCGCGCAAATCGCCGCCGCGGTGGTCGGCGGCATCGGCTTCATCGGCGCCGGCGTGATCATGCATCGCGGTCTCACGGTGCAAGGTGTGACGACCGCCGCCACGCTCTGGGCCGATGCCAGCGTCGGCCTCGCCTCCGGCCTCGGCCAGTTCGCCGTGGCCGGTGTGCTGACGCTGGCGATCGTGATCGTGCAGTTCATGGTCCGCCGCGTCGAGAACGTACTCGTGCGCGTGAGGCGGCCGGTCGACATCACCGGCCGCTTCGAAGTCCGCGTCGAATGCGCGAGCGACGTGCTCCCCTCCATCAACGAGTCGTGGACGCGCTACGCCGCGGCGGAGAAGCTCGACGTGATCCGCCACTCCATCCAGCGCGGCCCCGAAAGCGTGACCATGCGCGCGGTGGTGCGCGTCGAAAAAGCCGACGCGGTGAACATGCTCCCGCTCGAAGAGTCACTCGTTTCGATGGCCGGTGTCCGCCGCGTCGAAGTCCGTCACCTCGGCGTCGAAGACGAGTAGCGTCACGGATACTGCGAGTTCGAGCAACCGACGCCCACGGTCAAGATGAACACCCGTTCGTAGGGATTCGCCAATCCGTCCGGCGGCGGACCGAGTGGTGGAACGAAGCCCGGCGGCGTCGACATCGGCATTCCATCATTCGGCAGCCACGGATCTTCCGGAAGTCTCTCCATGATCCGGTAGTTGATGATGTAGTCGCTGGTTTCGTCCTTCGGTAAGTTGCAGAGATTGCCGAGGAAGATCGTCGTATCGGGCTTCAGCAGGAACAGCGCTTCTTGGT
>DASSMK010000412.1:0-9512 GCA_035688915.1 Thermoanaerobaculia bacterium | reverse complement strand
CGCCGCCTACCCCGCCTCCCCCAACGTCCACGACAGCCTCGGCGAAGCGCTGGAGCGCACCGGCGACCTGGCGGGCGCGAGGGAGAGCTACGCGAAAGCGGTGGCGGCTGGGGAGAGGACGGGGGATGCTAATTTGGCGATTTTTCGCAGAAATCTCGCGCGGGTTGGGGCGAATTGAAAATTGAAAATTGAAAATTGAAAATGGTTGTGGCGCGCTTCGCGCGCGCGACTGTTTATAAAAAACCGTGCGCGAAGCGCCACCACAATTTTCAATTTTCAATTCAGCCTTACTCTCTCCTCGTGTACCGCGGAGAGTTCTTCAACAGCATCACTCACCTCATCGGCAGCGTGCTGGCCGTCATCGGGACCGTCGTGCTGCTGACTGTCGTCACGGCGCGTGCGACGAATACGCGCACGGTCGTCGCTCTCGCGGTCTACGGCGCGATGCTGGTCGTGCTGTATCTCAGCTCGACGCTCTACCACTCGCTGCGCGGGCGCGCCAAGCAGATCTTTCACGTCTTCGACCACTGCGCGATCTATCTGCTCATCGCTGGGACGTACACGCCGTTCACGCTGCTCACGTTGCGTGGCGTGTGGGGGTGGTGGCTGTTCGGCATCGTCTGGACGCTCGCCATTGCCGGCGTGCTGAAAGACATCTTCCTGCACGGGCGTTACCGCGCCGTCTCCATCGTGCTCTACGTCTTGATGGGCTGGCTCGTCGTCGTCGCGTTCGGTCCGTTGCAGAAGGCGCTGCCGCCCGCCGGCGTGATGTGGCTCTTTGCCGGCGGCATCATCTACACGTCAGGCATCCTCTTCTTCGCGCTGTCGAAGAAGATCGCGCACACGCACGGCCTCTGGCATCTCTGCGTCCTCGGCGGGAGCGTCTGCCATTACGTGGCGGTGTTCCGCTACGTCGCGCAGTGACGGCTCGCGTTACGGCTGCAGGCCGTACTTTTCGCGCAGCACTTTCATGTGGTGCCGCTCGTGGCCCGCGATCGTGAACGCGATCCCGCGCGTGCTCACCGTGAACTGATTGGCGATGCCGCGCCGGTCCCACGCCTCTTCCGGCAGGTTGCGCAGCATCACGATCGTCGAGCGGCGCACCAGCGCGAAGTTCTCCGCCAGATCGCCGATGCGCCACGCGTCGAACTTCGCGTTCTCGTTGTACGAGTTCTCGTCGAACGCCGGCAGCGGATTCTGCTCGCCGCGCGCGATGGCCAGCGCGCGATACGCGAGCACGCGCTCCGCGTCGGTGATGTGGCCGATCACTTCCTTCACGCTCCACTTGCCTTCGGCGTAGCGCTGCGCGGCCCGCGTCTCGTCGATGTTCGAAAACAGCCGCTGCACCTCGGCCGACTGCGTTTCGAGCGCGCCGAGCACGTCGTCGCCTTCGACGAGCGCGACATAGCGGGCATGCTGCTCTGCGTATTCATCAGGTTGCGGACGTTGCATCCGCAAATCGTATCAGCAGGCGCGGCTTACGCCACACGCACGACGACGAACGTCACATCATCGTTCGGCGGCTGGTCGCCGTGCCATTGCCGCATCACGCTTTCGAGATGCGCGATGACGCCGCTCGCGTCGCTCGCCTTCGCCGCCTGCGCGAATGCATCGAGCGCCGCGCCGTAGCCGAATTGCGCGCCGTCATCGTTCAGCAGCTCCGGCAGCCCATCGGTCAGGAACAGCACCGTATCGCCGCTGGCGAGCGGCGCGTGCTTCTGCTCGTACGTCGTGCCGATCGTGCCGAGGGGCGGGGCGCCGTGCGACAACTCTTCGACGGCTCCGTTGGTGCGATGGATGAGCACCGGCGGCATGCCCGCGGTGGCGAGCGTGATGCGATCTTTCTCCAGACGCGCCAGCGACAACGCCATCGACATGCGGCCGAGATCCATCCGCTTGATCTTCTCGGCGGCGTCGCCGAGGAACTCGGCGGGCGACGTTGCGGCGCGATAGCCGGCGAAGAGCGTCTTGATCACCATGACCATCGTGCCGGCTTTGGCGCCGTGGCCGGTCGCGTCGCCGATCGTGACGGAAAGCACTTCGTCGCCGGAAACGTGGAAGTCGTAGTAATCGCCGCCGACTTCCGTGGCGGTCTGCGTGAAGACGGCGATGTCGAAGCGCGAATGCCGCGGCAATTCCTTCGGCAGCAGCGACAGCTGGAAGCGCCGCGCTTCTTCGAGCTCGCCGGTCTTGCGCTCGTACTCCACCGCCAGCAAGCGTTGCTGCAGCTCCTGCTCTTTGCGCGTGCGCTCCTGCTCCAGCAGCTTCTGCTGATGCACGCTCAGATCTTCGGCCATTCGGTTGAAGGCGAGTGCGAGCTGTCCGAACTCGTTGCGCGATTTCACCGGCAGGCGCGTCATCAGATCGCCGTGCGCGATCCGCTCCGCGCCGTCGGCGACGGTCTTCACGTCGCGTGTGATGTGATTCGCGAACGGCACGATGCCGATCAGCGCGAAGGCGATGAGGCCGAGGCCGAGGGCGAAGTTGCGGGCGGCGGCGCGTTTGAGGCCGTCGAAGTTCTCGCCGACCGGACGCGCCACGCCGATGCGCAGGCCGCTCTGCGGATCCGTCGTGGCGGTGACGATCCAGCCCTGGATGTCTTTCACCGAACGGCCGGCGCGGATGCGCTGCGGAACGCCGAGCGTTTCGAGCGTGTGGCGATCGTCGTCGCCGCGCGTGTAGAGATTGCCTTCGCGATCGATGGCGAACGCGATCTCACTGGTGTCCGACGTCGCGCCGAGGATGCGGCGGATCACTTCCTCGGGATTGATCTGCGCCTTGACCTGGCCGACCACTTCGCCCTTTTTCTTCACCGGCGCGCCGACGGTATTGCCGAGGATGAGCGTGATTTGCTTATCGCGCGCTTTGGTTCTGGCGACGTCGGCGCTCACCTTCTTGCGCAGCTCTTCGGCCACTCGCGCGTGCGCGGCGGGATCATCGACGCGGACGATGACGCGGTTTTCCAACGTCTTTTCGACGCTCTTTTCCGCGGCCTTCTCGGCGAGCTTCTCGGTCGACTTGCCGGCCGCCTGGAGCTCTCGTTCGTGCGCGCGCTGCTGCCGCTGGCGATCGCGCTCCGCGCGGATCTGCTCGTCCGTCACACCCGCGCGGCGAAGCGCCTCGTTGCGCTCGTCGAGCTGCCGCTGTGCGTCGGCGATCTGCGCATCGAACTCTTGCTGGCGCGCGTTGATCACCTCGGTGAGCCGCTTCTGCGCGACGTCGAGCTCCGCTTCAGCCGCGTGGCGCTCTTCTTCGCTGATGTTGTCGTGCGAGAGTTTCGCGGCGAGCGACGAGATCTTGCGCACGAGCTCGCGCTGCTCGGCGGGCGGCCGGAAGCGCGGGAACTGCGGCGGGTCGGGGATGTGGATGACGAACGACGGCTCGACCGGCGGTGCTGGCTCGACCACCGCCACCTGCGGCGCCGGTTCGACATCCTCCGGCGGCTCCGGTGCTTCCGGCGTTTCGGGCGTTTCCGGCTTCTCAGCCGTCTTCGCGCGCGGCGCGGCGTTGCGCGGCTTCGTTCCCGCCAGAACGGCGAGCGGCTGGAACTCGACGGAATCGACGAGCGAGGCGACGTCGCCCATGGCAGTGATGATGTTGCCCACCGCCGCCTGCTGCGCTTCGCCGTTCTTCGCCGCTTCGGAGTTGATCGGCAGTGCGGAGACGGCGGTCAACCGCTGATCGAGATCGGCGCGGATCGAGGCGAGGCGCCGATCCATCTGCGCGGTGAGCCGCACCGCTTCGCGGCGATACGCCGACTCCAGCGCCTTCTTCGACGAGTGATGCGAATAGAGAACGATCGCCGCCAGCGGAACGACCGCGAGCAAAAACGTGGCGAGGATCAATTGCGTGCGAAGGCGCATGCGTCTGCGTGTAAGACGAATAGTACGAAGAAAGGTTTAGTTGTGCGCGGCCCGCGCTCGCACTAGGTCCATTCTTCGCGGCCGGTGCGGCCTTTTCCGGGTGAGCGCGAGTTCTTGCGGCGATCGACGTCGGGCACGACCACCTCGCGATGCGGGCGCGTCCGTTCGAGCTCGTCGACGAACGCCACCGCTTCGTCGATGACCACATTCCACGACTCCGGCTTCGCCGACGCGGCGCGCAGACGATCGCAGTGTGCGCGATACGCATCGCCGCGGCGCACGGCTTCTTCGAGTCGCGCGCGCACGCCACTGTCTTCCTTGGCGCGGCGGTCGAGATACGAATGCAGATCGGGCATGCGCTCGATGTGACTGCAAAACAAAATGATGTCGTTCCCCGCCAGCAAAGCCGCCTCGGAAATCTCTTCGTACGAGCCGAGGTCGGAGACGGCGTGCATTTCCATATCGTCGCTGACGGCGCAGCCTTCGAAATTGATGCGGCGCAAGAGATCGTGCGTGAGACGGCGGCTGAGCGTGGCGGGCAGATCGGGATCGTCTTCGATGAGCGGGTACGTGCCGTGGCCGATCATGATCGCGCCCGCTTCGTTGCCGAGTCTTTCGAACGGCAGCAGCTCGCGCGAGAGCATGCGATCCATCGGCACGTCGATCACCGTCGCGCCGTAATGCGGATCGGCGGAACCGACGCCGATGCCCGGCCAATGCTTGAGGCACGAGGCGACGCCGGCGCCCTGCTGGCCGCGCATGAACGCGCCGGCGAGCTCGATCACTTCTTCCGGTGTGCGGCCGAACGTGCGGCGCTCGAGCCCTTTCGGCGCGGCGTCGCCGCGGATGTCGACGACCGGCGCGAGATTGATCTCGATGTCGAAGTAGCGCAGCGCCATGCCGATCACTTTGCCCGACCACTCGGCGAGATCGGCGGCGCGCTCCCCTTCCGCGAAGGCTTCGGCGCTCGGCAGTCCGGGAACGAGATTGCGGAGGCGATCGACGCGTCCGCCTTCCTCATCGATCATGAACAGCGGCGGCCGGCTGGCGATCGACTTCACTTCGCGCGTGAGCTCCACGAGCTGCTCGACGCTGCCGATGTTGCGGCCGAAGAGCACCACCGCATACGGCGGCGCATCGCGCAGAATGCGGCGCTCCAGATCGGTGAGCGTCTTCCCGGTCAGACCAATGCCAAAGACTTCGATTCCCATCGCCGGTGCATGCTAGCAGGATAGCGGCCAGCACCGGGGTGAGTGATTAGTGGTTAGTGATTAGTGATTAGAGCGCGGCCGCGCTGGCTGCGCCCATCGGCAACTAATCACTAATCACTAACCACTAATCACTCACCCCAGCCGCTGCTTCAGCTCATACAGCGCATTCAGCGCGTCACGCGGCGCGAGCGCATCGATGTCGATCTCGCGCAACGCATCGAGGATCGACTGCTCGCGCGAGCTGAAGAGGCCGAGCTGCTTCGTTTCTGCGCCCGGCGTGCGGCGTCGCGTTTCTTCGACCACGTCGCGCTCTTTGCGCTCCAAGGTGATCAGGATTTCGCGCGCGCGATCGATGACGCTGTGCGGGATGCCGGCGAGCTTCGCCACCTGGATGCCGTAGCTCTTGTCCGCCGCCCCTTCCACCACTTTGCGCAGGAAGATGATCTGCTCGTTCCACTCTTTCACCGCGACGTTGTAGTTCGCGACGCGCGCTTTGGTTTTCGCGAGATCGGTGACCTCGTGGTAGTGCGTGGCGAAGAGCGTGATGCCGCTGCGCGCGGGGTTGTCGTGCAGGTATTCGATGATCGCCCACGCCAGCGACAGGCCGTCGAACGTCGCGGTGCCGCGGCCCACTTCATCGAGGATGATCAGCGAGCGATCGGTGGCGTTGTTGAGGATGTTCGCGGTCTCGTGCATCTCGACCATGAACGTCGACTCGCCGCGCGCGAGCTGATCCGACGCGCCGACGCGCGTGAAGATGCGGTCGCAGATGCCGAGGCGCGCTTTGGCGGCGGGAACGAACGAGCCGGCCTGGTTGAGCAGCACGATCAGCGCGACCTGTCGAAGATACGTCGACTTGCCGCCCATGTTCGGGCCGGTGATGATCTGGATGCCGTTGCGGTCGCGATCGACGTCCGTGTCGTTCGGGATGAAGCGCTCGCTCGCAATCTGCTCGATCACCGGATGGCGTCCGTCTTCAATGCAGATCTCCGCCGCGTCCGAAAGCTGCGCGCGCACGAAGCGATTGCGCACGGCCACAGTCGCCAGTGAGCCGCACGCGTCGATCTCGCCGACCGCACGCGCCACCGCCAGAATCGCGCCGCTGACCTGCGCCACCTGCGAGAGCAGCTCGTCGTACAGCCGCAGTTCGATGGCGATCGCTTTCTCCTCCGCGCCGACGATCTTGTCTTCCAGCTCCTTCAGATCGGGCGTGATGAAGCGCTCTGCGTTGGCGAGCGTCTGCTTGCGGATGTAGTCCTGCGGCACCTTGGCCAGATTCGATCTCGAGACTTCGATGTAGTAGCCGAAGACGGAGTTGAAGCGGATCTTCAGCGAGCCGATGCCGGTGCGCTCTTTCTCGCGCGCCTCGATCTGCATCAGGATCGTCTTGGAGTCGTGCGCGATGGCGCGCAGCTCGTCGAGCTCACGATCGACGCCGCCGAGGATGGAGCCGCCGTCGCGGATGTTGAGGGGCGGATTGGGATCGAGTGTCTGCGCGATGAGCGCGATGACGTCCGCGAGCGTGCGCGAGTCCGAAGGTTGATTCACGTCGATGCGCGCGCGGAGCTCGCCGAGGAGTGGGCCCTGGAGCGGGCGCATCGCGTCGCCCAGCTCCTGCACCGCCATCAGCGATTCGGCGAGCGTCAGGCATTCGCGCGGCGTGGCGCTGCGCAGCGTGACGCGCGAGGTGACGCGCTCCAGATCGGCGATCTTCTGCAGCCGCGCGGTCATCTGTTCGAGGATGGCGCGCGAGCGCGTCAGCTCATCGACGGCATCGTGACGATCGAAAATCAGCTCGCGCGATTTCAGCGGACGCGTGAGCCAGCGGCGCAGCATGCGCGCGCCCATCGCGGAGCGCGTGGCGTTGATGACGCTCCAGAGCGTGGCGCGCGGACGGCCGGCGTCGCGCGATTCGAGGATTTCCAGATTGGCGAGCGTGGCGGCGTCGAGTTGCAGAAAGTCGGCGTCGTTGTCGACGCGCAGCGCGCGCACGTGATCCAGCGTCTTCTTGTGACTGGCCGAGGCGTAACGCAGCGCGCCACCGGCGGCGGCGATGCGCGGATCGTCGCCTTCCAGCCCGAAGCCGCGCAGCGACTGCGTCGCGAAATGCTTGCAGAGATATTCGAGCGAGCCGTTCAGCTCGAAGAGCGACGGCTCGACGAACGTGGTGGGCACGGAGGCGAGATGTGAGTCGGTGAAGGAATCGCGCGGCGCGACGAGCTCGCGCGGCGCGAAACGAGCCGCGTCGTCGAACATGCGCGCGTCGTGCAGCGAGTCGTACGTGGTGACGAAAAAGTCGCCGGTGGAGACGTCGAGGTACGCCGCGCCGACTTTGTCGCCGGGAATCAACGCGAGCAGATAGCAGCTCTCGCGCTCGACGATCGAGCTTTCCGTGGCGGTGCCGGGAGTGACGACGCGAATGATCTCGCGGCGCACCAGCCCTTTCGCGGCGGACGCTTCTTCAACCTGCTCGCAGATGGCCACGCGCAGTCCGTGACGGATCAGTTTGGCGATGTATCCGTCGGCGGAGTGATACGGCACGCCGCACATCGGCGTCTCGTACTCCTGCCCCTTGTTGCGCGCCGTGAGCACGAGATCGAGCAGCGGCGCCGCCTTCTCCGCATCCTCGAAGAACATCTCGTAAAAATCGCCGAGGCGGTAAAAGAGGATGGCGTCGGGGACCTGGCGCTTGATCTCGAAATACTGCTCCAGCATCGGAGTCAACTTCATGAGGGGACGGGAGGACATGGGCGCCGCGATTTTCTCACGCGGGACGGCGGATTCGGAGAAGCTTCCCGCTGTCGGCCGCGAGCTCAACCACGAACGCCTCGCGCAGCGCGCTGTGCGGCGTGCGGTCGAGCAGCACGACCCAACGATTCTCCGGCGCGCCTTCGCCGCGTTTCGCGTACGCGACGTGCACGACTTCGTAGCCGTCGCGATGGAGATAGCGCAGCGCGAGCGCGCCTGCGTCATTCGACAAGATGCGGCCGCGGCGGCGCGAGGGATCTTCTGCGCCGCGCAGGGCGAAGAAGAGGACGGCGCAGAGCGCGATCCAGGCCAGGGCCAGCGGCCAGACGCGGCGGGTCACGCTGCTATCATACGGAACGTGACGCGCGGCGAAATCGAGCAGAAACTCATCGCCATCGTGCAGCAGGAAAAGAACCTCGGCGAAGACATGCTCAAGCCCGAGACCCTGCTGCAGGACGCAGGCATCGACTCGCTCGATTCGCTGACCATTCTCTTCGCCATCGAAGAGCAGTTCGGCATCTCCGTTCCGGACGACAAGGCGCGCGGCATGAAGACGTTCGGCGACATGATCTCCGTCGTCGAAGAGCTCCTCCCGGCTCCATGATCCGCGTCGCCATCACCGGCGTCGGCATCGTCTCGCCCTTCGGCCGCGGCAAAGATGCGGCGCTGACCGCACTGCGCGACGCACGCAGCGGCGTGAAGACGATCACCTCCATCGAGACCGAGCCGCTGGCCTGCCGCATCGCGGGCGAAGTGCCCGCCGCAGCGCACGAAGGCGAGCACAAAGGAAACGATCGCTTCACGCGATTCGCGCTGATCGCGGCTGAAGAAACGGCGGCGCAAGCCGGCGCGTTGCAACTCGATCCAGAAGATGTCGGCGTCCTCATCGGCACCGGCCTCGGCGGCTGCGAAACGCTCGACAACTCCTACCGGCGCATGTACGCGGAAAACGCGCGCGTGCCGCCGATGTCCATCCCCTACTCGATGTACAACGCGGCGTCGAGCGCGGTGTCGGCGAAGCTCGGCGCAAAAGGCGTTTCGTACTCCGTCGTCTCCGCCTGCGCATCGAGCGCGCACGCCATCGGCCTGGCCATGCAGAGCATCCGCTCCGGCCAATCGAAGGCGATGTTCGCCGGCGGCGCCGACGCGCCGCTGACGCGCGGCATCATCAAAGCGTGGGAAGCGATGCGCGTGCTGGCCATCGACAACGAACATCCCGAGCGCGCCTGCCGCCCGTTCAGCGCCGATCGCAAAGGCCTCGTGCTCGCGGAAGGCGCGGCCGTGCTGCTGCTTGAATCGTTCGACCACGCGCAATCGCGCGGCGCCGAAATCCTCGGCGAGCTTCTCGGCTTCGGCGCGACGAGCGACGCGGGCCACGTGACCGATCCTTCCGCCGACGGCGCCGCACGCGCGATGGCGCAAGCGCTGCGCGACGCGCATCTCAATCCCGAAGACGTCGACTACATCAATGCGCACGGCACCGCCACGCGCGCGAACGACGCCACCGAGACCGCCGCCATTCACACCATCTTCCCCACCCCGCCACCCGTCAGCTCGACCAAATCGCTGCACGGCCACGCCATGGGCGCGTCGGGCGCGATCGAGATCGCCTGCTCGCTGCTTGCCCTGCGCGATGGCTTTCTCCCGCCGACGATCAACCTCGATGAACCCGATCCCGCGTGCGATCTCG
>DASSMK010000411.1:0-29090 GCA_035688915.1 Thermoanaerobaculia bacterium | reverse complement strand
GCCGGCAGAATCTCCGCCGCGCACACCGCCTCGGAAGGATCATCCGGATTACGCGGCGTGCGGATGCGCCGCACGCGCCGCACGGCTTTCGGCAGCATGTAGTAGACCGCGTTCGGCATCACCAGATCGCGCCACGTCCACTGCGCCATCGAGCGTCCGACGAATTCGTCGAACCACAACACGCCGTCGGGCGCGAGCGCGTCGTGCACGAGCTTCAGCAGCTCATCGATGCGCTCGAAGTGATGCAGCGACTGATGAAAGAAGATCGTGTCGAAGCCGCCGTGCGTCTTCAGATACTCGAACGCATCCGCCGCTTCGTACCGCACGCGAGCGTCGAGACCTTCCGCCTCCGCCGCGGCGCGCGCCTTTTCCAGCACATCGCCCGCGAAATCGAGACCGGTCACCTGCGTGACGATACCCTGCCGCACCAGATCGCGCTCCAGTGCGCCGAGTCCGCTGCCGATGCTGAGCGTGCGCGCGAGGGGAAGGCGCTGCAGCAGAGTGTCGTGCAACCAGTTCGTCGGCCAGATGCGCGCGTCGCCGGAGATTCGCTCGTTCAGCCGCGCGCGAATGCGCGGATGCGCCATCCACGACTGCGCGATCGCACCGTGGTGGTGCGAGGGATCGGTCCAGTAAGTCACGAGGCGGGATTCTATGCGCCGGACGGCATGTTATAGTTCGCGTTCCATGACCCGGACGACGACCACCAGCCAGACGCGAACGACGGGCACCAGCCCTTCGCCCTCTCGCTGATCGTTCGAGTGAATTCCCACACAAACTGATCACGAGACAGGGCTCCGGCCCTGTCTTTTTCATTTACGCGAGGCTCGAAATGCAGGTTCAACTTCCCGACGGCTCTCTCAAAGAGGTCCCTGAAAACGCCACCATCGCCGACGTCGCCGCATCGATCGGCAAGCGTCTGGCGAAAGACGCCGTGGCCGGCAAGATCGACGGCAAAGTGGTCGACGTCTACACCCCCGTGCCGGACGGCGCGAAGGTGGAGATCGTCACGCCGAAAAGCGAGGACGGGATCGACACCATCCGTCACTCCACGGCGCATCTCATGGCCATGGCGGTGCAGGAGCTCTTCCCCGGCACTCAGGTCACGATCGGACCGGTCATCGAGAACGGTTTCTTCTACGACTTCGGCACCAGCCGGCCATTCTCGGATGAAGACCTGCGCGCCATCGAAGCGAAGATGCAGGAGATCGTGAAGCGCGATCTGCCGGTCTCGCGCGAAGTGTGGTCGCGCGAGCAAGCCATCGACGTCTTCGAAAAACTCGGCGAGCAGTACAAAGTCGAGATCATCAAAGGCATCCCCGGCGAAGAGCCGCTGTCGGTCTACAAGCAGGGCGACTGGTTCGATCTCTGCCGCGGACCGCACGTTCCCTCCACCGGCCGCCTCGGCGCGTTCAAGCTCACCTCCGTGGCCGGCGCGTACTGGCGCGGCGACGAACGCAACGCGATGCTGCAGCGCATCTACGGCACCGCGTGGGGCGACAAGGAGCAGCTCGAGGCGTACCTCAAGCAGGTCGAAGAAGCGAAGGCGCGCGATCACCGCAAGCTCGGCAAAGAGCTCGGCCTGATCATGTTCAGCCAGTTCGCGCCCGCGATGCCGGTGTTCCTGCCGAAAGGCGCGGTGCTCTACAACGAGCTGATCGACTTCGTGCGCGAGTACTACCGCCGCGACGGGTACTCCGAGGTCGTCACTCCGCTGATCTGGGACACCGAGTTGTTCAAGATCTCGGGGCACTACGATAACTACCAGGAGAACATGTTCTTCTCCGAGGTGGACGAGCGCGAGTACGGCGTGAAGCCGATGAACTGCCCGGGCCACACCCAGATTTTCGCGCACGAGCGCCGTTCGTATCGCGATCTTCCGCTGCGCATCGCGGACTTTGCGCGTTTGCATCGTTACGAGCGCAGCGGCGTGACGCATGGTCTCGCGCGCGTCCGCTCGTTTGCGCAGGACGATGCGCATCTCTTCCTCACTCCCGATCAGATCGAGAACGAGATCGACCGCGAGCTGCGGCTGATCAAGGAGATCTACGACACTTTCGATTTCAAGGAAGTGCGCATCGCGCATTCGACCCGTCCCGAAAAGCGACTCGGCGACGACGCGATGTGGGACGCGGCGGAAGGTGCGCTCGAAGCGGCGCTCAAGAAGAACGATCTGCAGTTCCACATCAACCCGGGAGAAGGGGCGTTCTACGGCCCGAAGCTCGAGTTCCAGGTCACCGACGCGATCGGCCGGCCATGGCAGCTCGGCACCATTCAGCTCGACTACTCCACTCCGCAGCGTTTCGATCTGCAGTACATCGGCGACGACGGCAAGGAGCACAGCCCCGTCATGATCCATCGCGCCATCCTCGGCTCGCTGGAGCGTTTCATCGGCATCATCATCGAGCACTTCGCCGGCGCGTTCCCGCTCTGGCTGGCGCCGGTGCAGGCGTCGGTGCTGCCGCTATCGGAGAAGTTCCTCGCCTATGCCGACGAAGTGGAGCAGAAGCTGAAGGCCGCCGGTCTGCGTGTGGAAGTGGATCGCAGCAATGAGAAGCTCGGCGCGAAGATTCGCGACGCGCAAATGAAGAAAGTTCCGCTGATGCTGATCGTCGGGGAGAAGGAAGCGTCGAGCGGCTCGGTGAGCCTGCGCAAGCGCACCGGCGGCGATCAGGGAAGCATGTCCATCGATGAGTTGATCGCGTACGCGAAGGATCTGATCGGCAAGCGGGCGCTGGCGTTATAAACGCGCCGCGTTGACATTGCCTCAGGTTTATCCGTACATTGTTCGACCCAAAATAAGGAGGAGTTGCGTATTTTTCCGCCACGTCGTAATCCGAGATTCGATCGCAGACCCGTAGAACCCGAAAACCGTATCAATGACCTGATCCGTGCTGCCGAGGTGCGCCTCATCGACCATGAGGGAAACCAGGTCGGTGTCGTACCGATCGCGCAGGCGCAGGAGATGGCGCGCGAGAAAGACCTCGACCTCGTCGAGATCGCCGCGGCGGCCAATCCGCCGGTCTGCAAGATCATGGATTACGGGAAGTTCATCTTCCAGCAGAAGAAGAAGCAGGGCGAAGCGAAGAAGAAGCAGAAGGTGATCATCGTCAAGGAGGTGCAGTTCCGCCCCCGCATCGATGAGCACGACTACGAATTCAAGAAAAACAACATCATCCGGTTCCTCGAGCACGGCGACAAGGTCAAGGCGAGCATCCGCTTCCGTGGCCGCGAAATGACGCACATGGAGTTCGGCCGCGCCGTGATCGACCGCCTGCTTCAGGATGTGAAGGAAGTCGGCGCCGCCGAAAGCCCGCATCCGGACGTGCAGGGCAACCGGATGACGATCGTCATCGCGCCCAGCCACAAGTAACGCGCGGCGAAGCGCTTCATCCCGACCGAGTCGATGGATCGCGGGGAATCATCCCGCGTTCTGGACGGTTAACAGCCGAGCTTTAAGGGGAGATCTATGCCGAAGATCAAAACGCATCGTGGAGCCGCCAAGCGGTTCAAGAAGACTGGAAGCGGCAAGCTGACGCGGAATCACGCCTTCCATTCGCACATCCTGACCAAGAAATCGCCGGGCCGGAAATCGCGGCTCGCCGGCGAGGCCGAGGTCTCGAGCGCGAACGCGAAGACCGTCAAGCGGATGCTGCCGTACTAGTAGACGAGCTCTTAGGAGAGCGTTAGCTGTTGGCTCTTCGGAGCGCGCAGACCAAACGCCCACCGTACTCCTAAGAGCAAACAGCTGAGAGCCAAGAGCTCCCAGGCAACGGAGCGCGCCAGGTGATTCACCACTCCTGACCCGGCCGCTCGAAAGAAAGGAAAACGAGGAGACCATGCCGAGAGTCAAACGAGGAACAAAGCGCAAAGACCGCCGCACAAAAATCCTGAAGCTTGCCAAAGGCTTCTACGGGATGAGGTCGCGCGGCCACCGCATTGCGAAGCAGGCCGTCGACAAGGCGCTCAACTCCGCATTCACCGGCCGCAAGGATCGCAAGGGTGAATTCCGCAAGCTGTGGATCGCCCGCATCAACGCCGCCGCCCGCCTGAACGGGATGTCTTACTCGCAGTTCATCGCCGGCCTGAAGGCCGCCGGAAACGATCTGGATCGTAAGGTCCTGGCCGATCTGGCCGTGCGCGACGCCGCCGGTTTCACCGCGCTCGTCGAAAGCGCCCGCGCCGGACTGAAAAAGCAGAAGACCGCGTAAGACACGCGATTCCTTGCCTTGGAGAAACGCGGGCTACAATGCCCGCGTTTTTTTATGCTCGAAGACATCACCCAAGCATCCGCCGATTTCGATCGCGAGCTCGCCTCCGCCAACACGAGCCAGGAGCTCGACGCACTGCGCGTCCGCTGGTTCGGCCGCAAAGGCGGACTCGTGCCCGCCTTCTTCTCGCGCCTCAAGGAAGTGCCGAAGGAGCAGAAGAAGGACGTCGGCGACGCGCTCAATCGTCTGCGCGACCGCATCGAAGCGGAGCTGAAAGAAAAGACCGAAATGGTCGCGGCGGCGGAAGCGCTGCGCAAAGAAGCGCGCGACATCATCGACGTCACCCTTCCCGCCCGCCTCCCCAACCTCGGCCACCTCCACCCCATCACGCTGGTGCGGATGGAGATGGAAGAGATCTTCCGCGAGATGGGCTACTCGGTCGATCCCGGTCCGGAGATCGAGAGCGACTGGTACAACTTCGAAGCGCTGAACTTCACGCCGGAGCATCCCGCGCGCGATACGCAGGACACGTTCTTCGTCGACGCCGGCGGCCTCCTGCTGCGCACGCACACCTCGAACGCGCAGATCCGCACGATGACGCAGTTCAAGCCGCCGCTGAAAGTGGTGTCGGCAGGACGCGTGTTCCGTCGCGACGAGATCACCATGCGCCGCTCGCCGATGTTCCATCAGATCGAAGGTTTCATCGTCGATCGCGGGATTCACATCGGCCACATGCGCGCGACGCTCGAGCATTTCATCCGCCGCCTCTTCGGCGACTTCGCGAAGGTGCGCCTGCGCCCGAGCTTCTTCCCGTTCACCGAGCCGTCCGCGGAGCTCGACATGTCGTGCATGTTCTGCAAAGGCGCGGGCTGCGGCACGTGCTCGCAGACGGGCTGGATGGAGATTCTCGGCTGCGGCATGATCCACCCGCAGGTGCTGCGCAACGTCGGCATCGATCCGGAGGAGTGGAGCGGCTTCGCGTTCGGCATGGGCCTCGATCGCGTGGCCATGCTGAAGTACGACATCCCGAACATCCGCACGCTGTTCGAGAACGATCTGCGCGTGCTGCAGCAGTTCTAAACGCTGCGCGCTTTACTTGGCGATGTAGCGTTGCGCGATCGCGCGGCTGTCGTAGTCGTCGACGTCGTAGCCAAGCGCCTGCGCGACGCGCACGACCTCGGGATGTTCGTGCACGTGCTCGGGATTCCACTGGATGTCGCTGATGTAGCGGAAGCGATCGACGTTCGGCGGTGCGGCGGCAGGTGGCGCGTCGATGCCGAAGAACTCCGCCAATTGCGCACTCTCGCGCCCGGCGACGAAATCTTCGAAGCGGACGGTCAGCCACGGCGCGTCGCTCGTCTTGGCGAGATGGAGGCCGAGATCATTCACTTCGAGCCAGTAGTAGAGCGCTTTTTCGTGCGGCGGGAGTGCGGCCCAGCGTTCGCGATACTCGTGATGCCGCGCGGCGCGATCGAACGGATCGATCAAGATTTTCGTTGGGATGTGTGCGGCGTACGGCGGCGCATACGCCTGATGCGTGATCCACGAGAATGCGGTGGGGATGGGATGCCGCACGAGGTGGAGGATGTGAATCCGCCCGGCAAAGCGACGCAGCAGATGCGGGATCGTGCTCCAGACCGGATGGCCGCATTCGATGTAAGGCTGCTCGCGCGTGACGCTCTCGATCCACTGCAGATGCTCTTCCGCCGCTTCGGGAAGCTCGTCGTTCACGTCTCCGTCGGTGGCGCGTTTGCGCGGTTGATACTCGCGGAGAATCGGCTCGTGGGTGATCACGGCGCGCCCGGCGGCGCCGGCCTCGATCCACGAGGCCAGCGCCTGAGTGCCACAGCGTCCGGTGGACAAAACAAAGAAGACATCGCGCATCGCGCGCGGGATTCTAACGGCTCGCGAAGCAACGAATCATGAACCGGCGAGCACGCGTTTCGCGTTGGTCGTGACGTCCCACGCCACGAGCTTCCCGTCGCCGTCGTACGCGGTGACGCGGTTCGACGGAATCGCGACGCGGATGTCTTCCCACGGATACGCGGCGATGCGCATCCCCTCTTCGCTGCGCACGATTTTCCCCTGCGCCGGATCGACGATCAGGACGCGCGAGCCGTTCGGTCCGAGGCGGCCATTCACGAGGACTTTGCCATCGGCGGTTTCGCGCGAAACGTACGCCGACTGCACATCGCGCGGCAACGGCACGTCGCGGCTGGCGGCGCCGAACGTCTGCAGATGCAGGCTGCCGTCGGCCGTCTTGACCACGCTCGCGGCCGTGCCGTCGGCGAGAAGCGTGGCGTGCATCGCGTTCGGGATGCGCTGCAGTTCCGCGCAGGTGCGACCGTCGACGATGATTGCTTCACCGCCTTGCATGTTCGTAGCGACGAGCATCTTCGCGCCGCCGGGCGTGACGCGCAGCCACCCGTTGCTGCCGGCCAGCGCGAGCTGCCCCGTCTGCGTGAGCGTCCGCTTCGCGACATCGAGCTCGTAGACCTTCAGCGTGAGGCCGGCGTTGTGCGGTTCGCGATCGCGCACGAGCACGCGCACGATCTGCGGCGTGACGAAGAAGAGAGCGAGATCGCCGCGGACCAGGCCGAAACGAACGGCGGCGAGTGAGCGCTTCGTGGCGAGATCGTAGACGGCAAGGTTTTCATCGTTCTTCACCGCGACGCGGCTGCCGTCGTCGGAAAGGGCGAACGAGCCGGGCGTGGCCGTGATGCCGGTGGCCTGCTCGCGCACATCGGTGCCAGCGAGGTCGACGACCTTCAGTTCCGCACCGGAGCGGCTCCAGTTCATCATGTCGATGGGCTTCAGATACGCGGCCATCCGGCCGTCGCGCGAGAAGGTCGCGCCCCAGAACGGCGGGCCACTCAACCGCACCGACTGGCCGGTGGCGGCGTTGATGAGAAACGTCGCTTCGTAACCGCCGCGGCCGCGCGCTTCACCGCCCGCGTAGAGCCAGTCGCCCGCCGGAGCGGTGCGCGCGTACCACTTCTTCAGATCGGTCGGCGAAGCGGAGACGACCCACGTCACATACGCGGCACTGGCGAGCAATACCACCGCCACCGCCGGCCAGACGATCCGCGAAAGTGCCGCGTGATTGCGGCGCAGATCGGCGCGTCCGTCCGACAGCTGCCGCACCGGCGCGACCATGAAGATGAGCAGCACTGCCACGGCCACCGCGATGATGAGACTTCCGGCGAGACCCATCGCGAACGCCTCGATGAGCGGCCGGACGATGAGCACTGATGCGGCGATCGACGCGAGCGCCAACAGGAGATCGAGCGCCAGCAGCGCGGATCGCGAGCGCACCATCGTCGAGATCACGTGACTGACGAAGAAGAGCGCCAGTGCGGCCGAGAGCGAGCCGAAGAAGAAGCCGAAGGCGTCATCCGACCACGCCTGCTTCCACGTGAGACCGGCCACCAGCATCGTCGGCACGGCAACGATCGCGAACGTCGTCACGATCAGCAATACCGCCGCTCCCGCTTTGCCGATCCAAATCGCGGCAGGCGAAACGGGTTTCGAAAAGTAGAACGAGAGGCGGCCGTCCGACAGATCGCGGCCGATGGTCGACGCGCCGAGGATGATGGCCACGGCGAGAGCGACAGCGACGGCGAGAATGCCGCCGACGGTCGCCACCATCGTGCCGCTGCCCCACGAACGAGAGATCGGCAGCAGTGTGGCGAGGAACGGCAGCACCGCGAGCGCCGCGGCGGCGCCGAAGAGATGCGTTTTTTCGCGAAGCTCGCGACGGGCGATGGAGAGAGTGGCGTTCATGACAAGCTCCTAAGCTTCGCCGGCGACGGCGATGAAAATTTCTTCGAGGGACATCGGCGCGACGTCTGCGCTGGTGAGGTTCGTGGCGTTGCGGAAGCGCTCGAATGCCACGTCGTCGTAATTGGAGACCACGGCTTCGGTGCCGCCGCTCCCCCACTGCCGCACGGACGCGGCGACAAGCGCACCGTTGTTGAGCGCGAGCGCCTGACTGGCGAAACGGATGCGGCGGAAGCGCGACTTCAACGTCTCCGCTTCTTCATCGAGCACGAGCCGCCCATCTTTGAGAATGCCCACGCGATCGGCGATCGCTTCGACGGCGGCGAGATCGTGCGTCGTGATCAGCACGGTGATGCCGCGATCGGCCATCTCGCCGATCACTTCTTCGAACAGCGATTTGCGCGCGACGACGTCGAGGCCGAGGGTGGGATCATCGAGCAGAAGAACATCGGGCGAGATGGCCAGCGCCAGCGCGAGCATGACCTGCTTCTTCTGCCCTTTCGACAGCTCGCGCATGCGCCGTCGCGGGTCGATGGCGAATCGGCGGATGCGCTCGTCGAACGCGCTCTGCTGCCAGCGCGAATAGATGCTGGCGTGAAAGTCCGCGACCGCCGCCACACGCATTTCCGGCGGCACGTCCGCGTCTTCAGGCACCACGCCGATGCGATCCATGAGCGACGTGCGTTCGTTCCAGATGTCGCGACCGAAGATCTCCACGTGGCCGCTCGACGGCTTCAGCTGGCCGAGGACGCCGCGCACGAGCGACGATTTGCCGGCGCCGTTGCGGCCGAGGAGTGCGTAGACGGCGCCGCGGGGGACGTCGAGCGAGACGCTGTCGACCGCGGTGCGCGCGCCGTAGCGCACACTGATGTTGTCGATGCGAAGGACGGGGGCTTCCGGGTTCACGCTTTCCTCCTGTGTTCCCGCGTGAGCTTCTCGAAGGCGGTCTCGAGCTCGCCCGCGGCTTCTTCGAACGAGGCGCCGACCGCCAGGGCGGTGCCGGCGTAGCGGTTCGCGGCATCGCGCAGCGTCTCGTTCCGTTGTGTTTTTTTCATCTGCGCGGGGGCATCCGCGACGAACGTTCCTTCTCCACGGCGCACCGTGAAGACTCCCTGATCCGTCAGCCGCTGATACGCCCGCGCCACCGTGTTGGGATTGACGCGCAGCGACGTCGCGAGCTCCCGCACCGACGGGACGACGTCCCCCGGGGCAAGGGCGCCGAGCGAAATCATCCGCCGCATCCCCTCCTCGATCTGCCGCCAGATCGGCGACGCCTCGGCACTACTGATGTCGAACATGAACCTCCCCGAATACTGAACCGGTGACGCTGTGTACTAGGCGTCTAATACACTAGGTCGCGACAAAGAGGTTGTCAAGAGAGGCGGGAAAGAAAGTCGCGGAACGTGGGGACGCGCCCGCGGCGGCGTTACGTGCGCTCGCGCAGCGGCACGAAGCGCACCGGATCCAGCCGGCGGCGCGTGACGTGGCCGTCGATCTTCTCCACGAGCCAGAGGTGCTGGAGGTCAAAGTCGCCGACGGGGATGATGCAGCGGCCGCCTTCGGCCAGCTGGTCGATGAGCGGTTCGGGAAAGTCGACCGGCGCGGCGGCGGAGAGGATGGCGTCGAACGGCGCGTGGTCTCGGAAGAGCGTGACGCCGTTGCCGGTGCGCACTTTGACATTCGTGACGCCGAGCTGCGCGAGGCGGTCGGCGGCGCCGCGCGCGAGATCGGGCTCGAGCTCGGCGCTGTAGACGAAGCGCGTCAGGCGCGCCAGCACCGCGGTCTGGTAGCCGGAGCCGGTGCCGATCTCCAGCACCGTCTCGTCGCCGCGCAGGCGGAGCAGCTCGGTCATGAGCGCGACGATGAACGGTTGCGAGATGGTCTGCCCGCGATCGAGCGGGAGCGGCGTGTCGTCGAACGCGGACGCGCGCAGATTGCTGGGCACGAAACGGTCGCGAGGGATGGAGCGGAGCGCATCGAGCACGCGCGGATCGCGGACGCCGCGCGCCACGATCTGCTCGCGGATCATCCGTTCGTTTTCGTCATCGCTGCGCATTCTGCTGCGCCGCCGGCACTGCACGTTGGGCGGTAATGCGCAATTTCATCACGCGATCTTCATTGCGCGTGAGCCGGGGAAGACTGACGAGGCAGGTGCCGTCCTCCGGAACGCCGGTCAGCGTCGCACTGCGCGTCATGATGAAGTCGCCGGCGAAGGCGACGCGCGTGACGCGCGGCGGCATCCAGATCTTCACCGTCGGATTCGGCAGCGGCACGCCGCCGCGATTGATCATGCGCACGGTGAACGTATCGTCGTCGCGCGTGCGATCGACGCTGAAAGCGAAGCCGTTCTCGCGCGCATCCTTGCGCGCGTCGGGCGTCATCGTCTTTGCGGTCTGCGGCGGACCGACCGCGCCGTCGCTCACCGGTTGCCCGGCCAGCCAGCGGAATGAGGAGCGCAGCAGCGCGAGGAGCGTCGGATCGGGACGCTGCAACGACGCCGGATCGAAGCCGAACCAGAGCCAGCGCGCGTCGTTGCTCTGCACGTGCATCACCGCGGCGCGCGCGCTGTCGCGCCAGCGGACGTCCACCACCATGCGCGGCGATTCCTTCAGCATCGGCACCGGCGTGCCCGCGTGCACCGGAATCTCCGTCGCCGGCACGAGTCGCGCGAGCACGGGCGAAACGGTTTCCGACAAACGCATGGCCGCGTCGCTGCGACCCGGCTCGGTCAGCAATCGGAACTGGCCGATCGGATTCTTGGGCGGCTTGCCCGCGAAGGCGATTGCGCCGCCCCGACGCACGAATTCATCGAGCAGCGCGGCCAGACGCGGCGGCACGTTCTCGACATCGCAGAAGACGACGACGCCTTCGATTGGATCGAACGTCTCCAGCGGCACGAGCGTCGGCTGCAGTTCCGCCTGCGTGAGCACGCGTACCCAGGACGCGCCGAGCTTGGAGCCGGCAGTTTCGACGACCACTGTGATCTTGGGCAGCGGTTCCGGCTTGATGACGAGCGTCTGCCGCTCGATGAACGACCAGATCGCGACGCCGCCGACCAATGCCACAACGACCACGAAGGCGCCGTAAACGACGAGATGCTTCCAATCGACTGATGCTTCGTGACGACGAGCCATTATATTAGTGGCGGGAGAGTGATCAGCGGTTACGGCCAGTGATTAGTGGTTAGTGGTTAGTGATTAGCCGGCGCTGGCACACGAGACGCGGATTCTCGCGCGAACGCCTCTAATCACTAATCACTAACCCCTAATCACTACCTCCAATCACTCGTCCCAGCGACACTCACTTCTTCGGTTCGTACTGATTGAAGAACGCCTTCATCTGGCCTTCCTGGCGCAGTTCGGCGGCGGTCTTCGGACGGCGGGCTTCGCGAACCTTGTACGCAAAGTACGAAGCAACGGCGAGGATCAGCGTCACGACGATGGAGACGAAGATGACCGTCGCCAGAATGTTCACCCAATCGAATCTCATGGTTTTGTCCCTTTTCCTGCGGCTGATTTAAATGCGGCCTTTACGCGCGAGCTTGCCCCACGACATATCGAGGCCGAGCAGCTCCTCGAGCGTCGCAAACACTTTCGTCACGTCGATGATGAGAATGTAGAAGAAGCGGTAAAACACTGAATAGATCGCGAGCGAGAGACTCTCGCGCTCCATCAGAATGGCGTGGATGGCGATCAGTAAATCGAGGAGCGTCAGCAGCAGCCACCACAAGACGAGCAGCTTCGTCATGCCGAACATCAGCGCGATGTACACGAAGAACAGGTTCGCGAAGATGTTCATGGCCGGCCAGACCAGTCCTTCGAAAATCATGTACCAGAGGGACAGCGGCGTCGTCACAGTGCCCGACGAGCGCACCAGAAGGCCCTTCTGCTTGCGCAGCGCCTGCAGAATGCCGCGGCTCCAGCGGTAGCGCTGCTTGATGACGTCGAGCAGCTCTTCAGGAGCTTCCGTATAGGCAATGGCCTTCGGCTCGTAATTGATCTTCCAACCCTCCGCCAGGATCTTGACCGTCATGTCAAAGTCCTCGGCGAACGTATCGCTGTCATAACCGCCCGTGCCTTCAATGGCGCTGCGGCGGAAAATGCCGATCGGGCCCGGAATGACGTTCACGGAGCGGAAGAAGGCCTGCGCTTTGCGGACGATATTGAGACCCTCGACATATTCGAGCGCCTGCAGCTTCGTCCAGATGTTGTGGCGATTGATGACCTTGACGTTACCGGCCACGGCGCCGACGTTCGGATCATTGAAGTGGCGGATGGCGTAACGCAGCGCGTCCGGCGTCAGACGCGAATCGGAATCCATGCAGACCACGATCGGCGCGCGCGAACGGCGGATGCCGTAATTGAGTGTGTCGGCCTTGCCGGAATTCTCTTTCCGGATGACCTGCACCTTCACGCCGTAATGGTTGCCTTCGAACTCCTTCATCTTCTCGTACGTGCCGTCCGTGGAGCCGTCATCGACCGCGATGATCTCGTAGTACGGATAGCGCAGCTCCAGCAGCGACGAGAGCGAAGCCTGAATCACTTCGCCTTCATTGAAGGCGGGAACGATGATAGAGATGAATGGGTAATTGGTTTGTGTGTCCTGATGCGCGAGCTCGCGCTGGTGCAGGTAGCTGAACCAGATCAGCACGAAGTGCCGGAGGATCAGCAGCAGCAGGAACGAAGCGAGCGTAATGACGAGCGCCGAGACGAAGAACGGTCCCAGTTTTTCCGGGTACCGGAACAACAGAATCGTCAGGATGACGACGACTGCAATGATCAGAATCGAGACTGCCAGCTGCAGCCTCGGGTTCATCGGTTTCTTCGCCATTACTGGGCCTCCGGCGGGATCACGGCCGAGCCGCCGGTGACGGCGCGGTTGTCGTAGTAGTAAGGATTGCGCTCACGGCGGTCATCGCTCGCATACAGCTGCTTGAGTCGGATGCCGACGTACCAGTTGCGTTGCCAGTAAGTGGTGAGATCGCCGTTGTCCGCGCCGGTGATCGAATCGAAGCGGCCCGTGCGGCCGTAACCGTAGTGACCGATCACGTCGAACGCATCGCTGACGGGCACCGTCACGCTCGCGGCGATGGAGCGGAGATCGGAGCTGCGATCGTTCTCCCACGATTTGCCGAGCTTTCCTTCCACGTTCCAGAAGAACTTGTCGCGGAAGTTCTGGCCGATCTGCAGGACGCCTGCGAGCGATTTGTAATCGTCCGGCGACCAGTAGCGATTCGTGCGGAAGTCGTACGACAGGATGTGGCCGTCGGCCTTGATGGCCACGAACGGCGCGCGCAGCAGGCGGAAGCTCAAGAGTCCGTGTGCGGCCGAGCGGCGATTGTCGTCGCTGATCAAGCCGTACGACGCATCGCCGAGGAAGGACCAGAAGCCGCCGGAGCTGTAGTCGTAGTGGCCGCGGAAGTCGTCGATGTCGATCGGATCGCTGGCGAAGGTTCCGCCGCCGACCGGCACGTTCAGCGACTGCAGCGTGAACACGTCATAGATCAGGTCGTAATGGTTGTAATCGAGCGAAGCGCGGCTCTGGATGTTCGGCAGCCATTCGACGCCGGTGCCCCAGAACGGGCGCGTGCCGAGGTCTTCCTGGTAGAACGTGCCGCCGACGTTGCCGCGGAACAGCAGCACGTCATTGCGGCGATAGAGAGCGCCCACGCGCGCCACGTTGGCGTCGACGGTGTCGCCCTGGTATTCGAAACTGTGACGGCCGATGCCGCCCTGCCAGGCGAAGCGCGGCGAGCTCCAGTGCTCCACGTCGAGATCGGCGCGGCGCAGCGTGAAGTCATTCGAATTCGTCGCGTAGGTGTAGCGGCCTTCGACCTCACTGGACGGGCGGCCCAGGCGGGCGCGCGTCAGCTCCTGCTGCGCGGGGAAGTAATCTGTATCGAGGGAAACCGCGCGGCTCTGTTCTTCCACCGCGTGCTCGCGCCAGCCGAACCAGCGGTAAATCTGGCCGAGGTTGAAGTGGGCGCGGGCGGGAACTTCTTCGTATAAGTGCGCGCGGGGATTCGAGGAGATGTCGGTCAGCGAGCGGAAGGCCTGGATTGCTGGAACGTACTCGCGATCCCACGAAAGCGCCTGCGCGTATTCGAGCTCGATGTCCGCGCGGTCCGGCTGCGCGTTCAGCACCGTCTGGTACTGGCGCTGCGCGGCGTCGTACCGGCGATCCCAGCTCAGCACGCGCGCGTAGTTGATGCGCGCGTCGAGATCGTCCGGCACGTTCTGCAAGTACGCGTCGTAGAGGCGGATGGCCTGCGTGTACTCGCCGACGCCGGTGTACGACTTGGCCAGCGACAGCACGTCTTCGGCGTTGCCGGCGTCGTTGATGTTGAGATTGGCGAGGCGCGCATTCAGCTCGTCGACTTTCGCCTTGCGCGCTTCGTTCACCTGCCGCTCCAGCTCGTCGAGCTCGTCGACGCGGCGCGGCGAGTTCTCGCGGACGAAACGGATGGTCTTCAATGCTTCGCCGTAGCGCTGCGTTTCGTAAAGCAGCCGCGCACGCTGCACGCGCAGCGCGAGGTTGTACGGATCGAGCTCGATCAGGCGCTCGGTGCGCTCGAGGCGCAGCTCGGGGGAAGTGCGGATCTGTTCGAGCAGCGAAGCGGCCTGCGTGGCGCCGGCATTCGCGGCCGTGTAATCGCTGAGCAGGCGCACGGCCTGATTGCGGTCGCCGCTCCAGGCGTATGCGTTCGCCAGCGCGACGAGCGCTTCTTCGCTGCGGAGCGAGGCCGACGAGCTGCGCAGGCGCTCGATCGACGGACCGTACGCTCCCATCCACGACAGGAGTCGTCCGTATTCGAGCTCGAGCTCCGGCGAAGAGCCCTCGGCCATCAGCGCCGAATAGGCGCGTTCCGCGGCGTCGTTGCGGCCCGACCAGGCCAGGGCGCGCGCGTGATGGAGGCGCTGCTCGTGAGAGAGCGACGCCATCGGCACCTTCTCGTACTGGTCGGCGGCCATGCGGTAGCTGCCGGCGGCAAAGTAAGCCTCGGCAAGCTCGATGCGATCGGCATCGGTGGCTTCGCTGCGCCTTGCGGCCGCTTCGGCGTCGGTCACGCGCTGCTGCGCGATCGCTTTCAGCTGCGATTGCGCTTCGTCGCGCACGGACACCGCGGCGGCGTCGTTTGCGTTCTCCGCAACCAGGCGTTTGGCGATCTTTCCGGCTTCGTAGTAACGGCCGACGGTGATGTAGGCGCGGGCGAGATCGAGCTGCTCATCGTGCGTGGCCGTCCCCGCGTTCACCGCCGGTTCGAGCGAGGCGATGACCGTCTTCGGGTCCGTCTGCGCCAGCGCCGCCGTGGCGACGAGCAGCACGAGACAAGTGGTGAGAATGATTCGGCGAGCGTTCATTGTGCGTGGTCCTCGGAACGGCATGAGGTGCGTGAAGCAATGCGCACCCGTTTTTGCCGCTGGTGCAATCGCAATTCCAGCTAAGGCTGAGGCGGAAGTTTTTTGGCGCTCGGGTCGTTCTGCGGCGGCACCTTTTCGGGACTGCTCGTGGTGGTATTGGGCGTGGTGCCATTCGGCGTGGCCGTCGGTTGCGGCGTCGCACTTTGCGAACCGGCATTCGCGTTCGTCTTCGGAGCGTTCGCGGCATTGCCGCGCTGTTCCGCCTCTTCACGTTTCTTCGCATCGGCCAGCGCGGCTTCGTCGACCGTGGCGGGCTTTTCGTCGCAGGCGAGCAGCTCGCTCGCGAGCACGACGGCCAGGTGATCCGCGACACGTCGTTCGCTGCCGTCGCTCGGCTTGTTCACGATCTGGTCGTTCACCCACATCGCGCTCGAGCCGCCGCCGTCGAGATTCATCGCCGAGCAGACGTTGAGCTCGTCGCGCATGAATGCGGCGAGGCGCGCGAGCGTAAGTCCCGGCGCGTCCTTGCGGCGGCCGTCGGCGACCACGAAGAACATCGTGTGGCCGTCTTCCGTCACGCCGACCGCAGTGCGCGGATGCGGCGAGCGGGTGAAGCCGTCGCTTCCCGGAAGCTCGACCGGTGAGAGCGGATGGCACTGCTTGACGAGCATGGGCCAGCCGGAGACGGCGGAGGTCATCCAGTCGGCCGGCGGATCGAGGACTTCCTTCTGCGGATAGATTTCCGCGCGGCCGCCGCCGACGGCGACGACGCCTTCGCGGCCGGTGTCTTTCGTTCCTTCCCAGACGCCGCACGGGCTCAGCGCGAGGCCGACCGGCTGCATCTTCGGATCGAAGTAGTCGCCGTTGATGGCGATGACCGCGTGCGCGCGTTTCGCAAAGTCCGAAACGCGCAGGCCGCGATCCGATTCACGCGACGTGACCACGCGGACGTGGGGGCTGGTCAGATCGATCCGCGCGACGTGCACGTCCATGCCGCCGGAGTTGTAGTGCTGGTAGGCAACGCCGTCTGCGACGGTCTGCCAGTCGGCGAGCGCGGCTGTCGCCAGGAGGCAAAGCAGTGCGGCAAAGGTCACCACGTGCTTCATAAGTGCGAGTCCCTCGAGATTGCTGAAGAAGCGAAGTTGGAGTGCTGCTGCGCTTGCGGCCCACTTCAAGACGGATGCCGACTTCAAATAATTGGCACTTCGAATGCAGTGCCGCTCGCACGCAGCAATTCAGCTTTCCCCACGAAAAAGGTTCCGAGGTCTTAGCAAGAGAGATGAGCTCCGATACGATCAGCAGTCCCGCGTCCGCTGCATCGCTGTACAGCCGCCTGCCGGCCAATCTCACATCCACCCACAACCAGCACCGCGCGCCGGCGAAGGCCACACGCACGCAATCGCTGCTCGAGAAGGTTCTGTTCGCCGTGTTCGGCTCGACGATCCTTCTCGCCGCAGTCGCGCTCTACATCACGAACACGCCCGAGCACCGCATGGTGCCGAACAAGTTCGCGGCGGGCGTGAAGTCGGATCGCGTGAACGTGCTCCTCATCGAAACGTCGGTGCGCGCCAATCGCCCCAGCGGCATGGGCGACGTCTCCACCGAATCGATCATGATGCTGTCGATCCAGCCGTCCACCGGTAAGTCCGTGCTCATGTCGATCCCTGCGGACTTGTGGGTGAAAGTCGGCCGCTACGGCGAACGCCCACTGCGCGCCGCACACATGGTCGGCGACTCCAGCGGCTACCCCGGTGAAGGCGCCGGGCTGACGGTGGACACCGTCGAGCAGAGCATCGGCCAGCCCATCCATGCGTACGCGGCCATCGACATCGGCGACGTGAAGCGTCTGGTCGATTCGATCGGCGGCGTGGACGTGAACGTGGAGCAGGGACTTTACGACTTCAAGAATCGCGACCGCTTCGTGCGCGGCGAGCATCATCTGAACGGCGTCCGCGCGTTGCGCTACGCCCATTCGCAGAACGTGGTCGGACCGGCCGCGGATCGCTTCGCCCGCGAATCGCGGCAGCAGCAGCTCTTCGCCGCGGCGCTCACCAAAGTGGCCACCCTGCGCGACGTGACCGGCCTGGGCATGGCCCTCGACCGCAGCCACACGAACCTCACGCGCGAACAGGTGACCATGCTGCGCGACGTGATCCGCTCGCACGGCCTGCAGCGCGTCTCGCTCGAGCCGTACATGGACATCGTGGAAGTCAGCGGTGTCGCCTATCGCGGCGAAGCCGTCAGCCCGCACGGCGGCGACTTCGACACGGTGCGCCACTTCGCCGGTACGGTCTTCAACATCGCCACCATTCAGTAGGAGCAAGCGACGATGGCTCACCCCTCCCGTCTCCGTCCCGAGCTCAACGACACGATCCGCCCCTCGTATACGCCGCCCCCGGGCAAGAAGCGCAGCCGGGTGGCGGAGTACGTGATGTACGGCTTCATCGCCCTGCTACTCGTGATCGCCGGCATCGCCGCGTACACGCATTACTCCCCTTCCTGGCAGAAAGTCCCCAATCACGTCGCGGAAGGGATGAAGCAGGACCGCATCAACATCCTCCTGATCGGCATCGGCGGCCCGACCCATCCGGGCGAAGGAAAAGATCTCGCCGACGCGATCATGGTGGTCAGCCTCAAGCCGTCCACGCGCCAGGTCGCGCTGATGTCCATTCCGCGCGACTTCTATCTGAAGATCGGCACGTTCGGCACCCACCGCCTCAACGCCGCCCACTCCCTCGGCTACAAAGCCGGTTATCCGGGTGAAGGGCCGGGCCTCCTGGTCGACACCGTTTCGCAGATCATCGGCCAGCCGATTCACGGCTACATGCGCGTCGACTTTCTCGCGTTCGAGAAGGTCATCGATGCGCTCGGCGGCGTGGACATCTACGTCTACCGTCCCTTCTACGACTTCCTCTTCAAGGATGGCTTTACCGCGGGCTGGCACCACATGAACGGCCAGCGCGCTCTGCGCTACGCGCGATACCGCTACGTCCGCGCGTCCGCCGAAGGAAACAACTTCGCGCGCGAGCTGCGGCAGCAGCAGGTCATCGACGCCGTGCGCCAGAAGGTGGCCAACCTCAGCCCGCAGCAGGCGCTGCGTCTCGTGGCGCTCGCTTCGACGTCGTCGAAGTTCACCGCTACGAACCTCACCACACCGCAGATGGTCGAGCTCTACTCGACCTTCCACAACGTCGACCGCAAGCACATCCGCAACGTCTCGCTGAAGAAGTTCACCGAGATCGTGATGGTGCGCGTGCCGGGCGACACGGGCGAGGCAGTGCGCCCCATCAACAACGATTACACGCGTCTTCATCAGGTCTTCGCGGACGTCTTCAACGGTTCCGCGCCGATCGTGATGCGCGACGAGATCCAGCTGACCGACGTCGGCGCGCCGCCCGCGGCCCCCGCGCCGAAACAGCCGGTGATGCAGCAGCAGGCGGCGGCGGTCGCGCCGTAAGGCGGGAGCGAGCTGCGAGCTACTGACGCTAATGAGCCGCAACGGCCGTTCATGGCCCTGCGCAGCTTGAAAGCTTCGTAGCTCTCAGCGCCTCGTTCCCCAGCTCGGCTGGAACGCCGGTTGCTTTCGCCTGACCCCGGCAGCATTTCAGCAGCACTACAAGACGGAGAGCAAACAATGAGTGGATCGATGGATGTGCGGTCGACGACGAACGCGGCGGGCACGGTGCCGCCTGCGGGGTCTGGCAGGACGGATACGCCGATGCCGATCGCGCCTGGCGTGAATGAAACCGGCAGAACGGGTTCGAACGGCCGCCGCGCGCATGGCGACCGGATGATCAGCGGAATCGATCTGATCGACTACGGTGCCGGCGGTCTGATGCCGAACCACGTTTATCTCGTCAAAGGGGGCAGCGGCGTCGGCAAGTCGATTCTCGGCCTGCAGTTTCTCGCGCGCGGTCTCGAGCATCAGGAGCCGGGTGTCTACATCACCGACCAGAAACCGGAGCGCGCCATCGCGCAAGCCAAAGCGATCGGCTTCCCGGTCGACGAAGCGGTGAAGCGCAACCAGCTCTCGATCCTCAATCCGAGCAATCACTACTTCGAGCTCGTCGAAAGTCCGGCCGACGTCATGGCCATCGTCGAAGAGCTCGGCGATTACGTGAAGCGCATCGGCGCGAAACGCGTGGTCATCGACCCGATCTACACGCTGATCAACACGCAGTACTCCAGCCACTTCGCGCTGACGCTCACGCAGTCGATGATGAACGCGCTCGAAGATCTCCAGGCCACGGTGCTGCTGGTGGCCAGCGATGAAGACAACGCCGAGCTGAATCCGATCATCCGCATGCTCGAGCAGAACGCGTTCGGCGTGGTGTCGCTGCAGCACGATGCGAAGACCGGCGGCCGCCGGATGACCATCGAGAAGCTGCGCTACGCGAACAACGACAACCTCTCCGCGCACTACCGCATCCTCAACGGCCGCGGCCTGATCAACTACCGCGGCGATGAAAACGAGCAGGTCAAAGACGTTACGCAGCCGTGGGAAGAGACGCAGGCCTCCAGCCGCGCCGTCATGCTCCTCGGCGCGCAGCCCGACACCATCCGCCGCGTCAAGGAAGCACTCGGCAAGGATTACGAAGTGAACGCGGAAAGCGATCTGCGCGAAGGCGTGGAGCGCGTGAAGCGCGAGCGTCCCGGCCTCGTGCTGGTCACGCCGCAGCGCTCGGCCGGCGCGGTCGGCGCCATTCTCGATCTGGCACAGACCGGCAGCTCGTCCATCGCCTTCCTCTCTCCGCACACGAACCGGCAGTCGGACAAGGTGCTGTATCTCCGCGCCGGCGCCGACGACTTCATCACCGAGCCGTTCACGCCCGCCGAATTGCGCGCGCGCGTCGACGCTCTCGTGCGCCGCAGCGGACGCCGCCTGAACATCCGCGACAGCCACATCGGGACGATCACTGCCGACGAAATGTCGTCGCTCATGAACGCCGGCGAGACTTCCTCGCAGAGCCGCGGCGCAGTGCTCAATACCAGCGGCAATGACGTGGCCTTCGACCCCGAATTCCGCGATCGCCTGCAGCGCAACATCGACACAGTTTCGAAGTTCGATACGCCGTTTGCCGTCTACTGGATCAAGGCCGACGAAGACCGTGAGCTGAACAACAGCCTGGCCAAACTCTGCCGCCAGGAGGACATCCTCTGCCATAACCGCAATGGCGAGTTCGTGGCCATCCTCACCGGCACCGACGCCAATGGCGTGAAAGGCTTCGAGAATCGTCTGGAAGAAAAGCTCGGCGATCGCCTCACGCGCGCCAAGCGCGGCTTCCAGCTGTATCAGCCGGGCCAGCAGGCCAGAGCGTAAAAAGACTCTCGCGCATCTTCATTGGAGCGGCGGGCGCCTCGCCCGCCGTTTTCGTATTCGAAGAAACGTAAGACCCGGCGGGCGAGGGCGCCCGCCGCTCCAACAGTCCCCGCATATAATCCCCGCGCCCATGACGCCGTCTCGCGCGCTGCTCGAATCAGTTCTCGCGTCACTCGCGAATGCTGCGTTGCGCTACGCGGACATCCGCTATACGGCCACACACCAGCAGCATGTGAAAGTGCGCAACGGCGAAGTCGATCACCTGTCCTCCACTGTCGATCGCGGCATCGGCGTGCGCGTGCTGGTCGGCAACGGCTGGGGATTCGCCGCGTCGAGCGAAGTCAATGAAGCGTCGCTGCGCAAAACCGCGCGCCGCGCATTGGAAGTCGCTGCGGCCAGCAATCTCGCCTCCACTGAGCGCGTCACGCTGAGCGACATCGAGCCTTACGTCGCCACGTGGGCTTCGCAATACCGCATCGATCCGTGGTCCGTGCCGATCGAGAAAAAGATCGAGCATCTGATGAACGCCACGGATCCGATGCGCGGCGACAAACGCATCCACCAGGCATCGGGCGAGATCTCCTGCTATCGCCAGGAAAAAGTCTTCGCCTCCACCACCGGCAGCTATATCGAACAGACCACCACGCAGATGGGCGGCGGCATCGAAGCCGTGGCCATCGAAGGCGGCGAGTTCCAGCGCCGCGCCTATCCGAATCCGTTCGGCGGCGACTTTCAGGCCGAGGGTTGGGAGTTCATTGAGAGGATCGACTTGCCGCGGCGGGCGATCACGGTGCGCGACGAAGCGCTGGCGCTGCTCACTGCGCCGAAAGCGCCGGTGGGACGCTTCGATCTGATCGTCGGATCGGCGCAGCTCGCGCTGCAGGTTCATGAATCGTGCGGCCATCCCACGGAGCTCGATCGCGCCATGGGACTGGAGATCTCGCTGGCCGGCGGATCGTTCCTGCAGCCGGACATGCTCGGCAATTTTCGGTACGGTTCCGAGCACGTGAATATCGTCGCGGACGCGACGATCCCCGGCTCCATCGGCTCGTTTGCCTACGACGACGACGGCGTGCCCGCGCAGCGCTTTCATCTCGTCGAGAACGGGATGTTCGTCGGTTACCTCACCGGCCGCGACACCGCGCCGGCCATCGGCCGCAGCTCGAACGGCACCGTGCGCGCGGAAAGTGCGTCGCGCATCCCCATCATCCGGATGACGAACATCAATCTCGAGCCGGGCACCACGCCGCTCGCGGACATCATCGCGGACACGAAGCACGGCATTTACGTGGAGACAAACAAATCGTGGTCGATCGACGACCTGCGCCTCAACTTCCAGTTCGGCTGCGAAGTGGCGTACGAGATCGAAAACGGCAAGCTCGGACGGATGCTGCGCAACCCGCTCTACACCGGCAACACGCCGGAGTTCTGGCGCTCCTGCGACGCCGTAGCCGATCGCGATTCCTGGCAGATCTGGGGCCTGCCCAACTGCGGCAAAGGCGACCCGATGCAAACAATGCGCGTCGCGCACGGCGCACCGGCGGCGCGCTTCCGGAATGTGGAGATGGGATGAGGACCGCCCGCCCCGACCGCCCAGGCTCATGGGCTCATAGGCTCATGGGCTCAGAGCAGCACACGCGCTGCGAGCGCTCGCACCATCGATCCAGCCTCACGTGCCACACCGCGGATGCACGCAAATCGCGACGCGCGCGCTGCTATGAGCCCATGAGCCTATGAGCCTATGAGCCTGAAAATCCATGCGTAGCGAACACGAATCCGCCGAAATCCTGGCCCGCGCGCTGAGCGCCGCGAATGCGGACGAAGCAGACGCCATCTTCACTTCCGTCGATCAGAACATCTCGCGCTTCGCGAACTCGCAGCTCCACCAGAACATGTCGGAGGAAAGCGCGTCGCTCACGTTGCGCGTCATCGTGAACGGCTCGATGGGCGTGGCCTCGACGACTGTCTTCGACGCCGACGAGATCGAGCGCACCGCGGAGCTGGCGCGCGAAGCGGCGAAGCATTCCGATCCTCTGCCGAACTTCAGCGGGCTCTATCGCGATGACGAGCCGCTGCCGCAACTGCATCCGTTCGACGACGCGACCGCCGCGCTCTCGCCCGCGACAAAAGCGCAGGAGCTGCGTGAGATGTTCGATCGCGGCCGCGCGGCGAACGTGCTCTTCGCCGGCGTCTACTCCACCGGCTCCGCGTCTGTGGCCTGCGCGAACACGCACGGCGTGCAGCGCTACGCGCAGATGACGCACGCCGACGCGACCGTGATCGCGCTCGGCAAATCGGATTCCGGTTACGCCACGCGCCGCGAGCGCCGCGCCAATCGTCTCGGCATCGTCTCGCTCGGCGAGGAAGCGACGCTCAAAGCGACCTTGGCCGCCGATGCGCACGAAGATCTGCAGCCCGGCGCGTACGACGTCATCCTCGAGCCGCCCGCGCTCGCCGAAGTCTTCGACTGGATGAACATGATCGCGTTCACCGGCCAGTCGTACGAAGACGGCTCCTCCTTCTTCGTCGGCAACCTCGGCAAAAAAATGCTCGCGGACAATTTCACCATCGCCGACGATGCGGTGGACGACAACTTCCTCCCCTTCCCGTTCGACGCGGAAGGGCTGCCGAAGCGCCGTGTGCCGCTCGTCGAGAACGGCGTGGTGCGCACGCCCGTTCTCGACAAGGCGTACGCCGACCGCCTCGGCCTCGCGCCGACGGCCAGCACCTGGCAGCTCGGCTCACCCGATCACGGCGCGGCCTTCCATCTCTCGATCAGCGGCGGCGATTCCACGCGCGAAGAGATGATCGCCTCGACGAAGCTCGGCATCTGGGTGACGCGCTTCAACTACGTGAATGGCCTCCTCGAGCCGAAGACGGCGCTCATGACCGGCACGACGCGCGACGGCACGTTCCTCATCCGCGACGGCCAGGTGGTCGCGCGCCTCCCCAATCTGCGCTGGACGCAATCGATGGTGGACGCGTTCTCGAACGTCGAAGCGCTCACCTCGGAACGCCGCAGCATCGGCACCTGGTACAACATGTTCGGCGGCACCATCGCCCCCACGGCGAAGATCCGCGGCTGGAACATCACCGGCAAGCAGGAAAGCGCCGGCAAGTGACGGCGAGGTTGTTGCAGTCGCCGCAGTTGTCAGTGGCCAGTGGTCAGTGGCCAGTTGAGGCGCGCGCTGTTGGCAGCCTTTGGCCAACTGACCACTGACCGCTGGCCACTGACAACTGATGATCAGCTACATCCTCCGCAGACTCCTCCAGATGATCCCGATCACCCTCGGGATCCTGACGCTCGTCTTCTCGCTCATTCACCTCATCCCCGGCGATCCTGCGCTGCAGATCGCGGGTGAAGGGGCGCGGCCGGAAGACGTGATCGCCGTGCGCAAGGCGCTCGGTCTCGATCAGCCGCTCTGGAAGCAATACGTCACCTACATCGGCAACCTCGCGCACGGAGACCTCGGCCGCTCCTTCCGCACGAACGAAAGCGTGTCGAAAGAGATCATGGCGCGCTACCCCGCCACTATGCAGCTCGCCTTCGGCTCGATGCTCGTCGCGCTGCTGGTCGCGTTTCCTCTCGGCATCATCTCGGCGATCTATCGAAACTCCTGGATCGACAACGTGGCGCGTTTCTTCGCGCTGGTGGGCGTGTCGATGCCGAGCTTCTGGTTCGGACCGCTGCTCATCATCGCCTTCGCCATCAATCATCCATGGTTTCCCGTGTCCGGACGCGAAGAGGGATTCAAGTCGATCGTCCTTCCCTCGGTCACGATGGGACTCGCGCTCTCCGCGATTCTCACGCGCATGATCCGCGTCAGCCTCGCCGAAGAATTGGGGCAGCTCTACGTGACGACCGCGGTGGCGAAAGGCGTCACGCGCGCGAAAGCGATCTTCCGCCACGCGCTGAAGAACGCGCTCATCCCGGTCATCACCATTCTGGCGCTGCAGTTCGGATCGCTCCTCACCGGCGCCATCATCACCGAACAGATCTTCTCGTGGCCCGGCCTCGGCCGGCTGCTGATCCAATCGATCACCACGCGCGATTACCCGCAGGTGCAGGCGTCGATTCTCGTCATCGCGCTGACGTACATCTTCGTCAACTTCCTCAGCGATCTAATGTACGGCGTGGTCGATCCGCGCGTGAAGCTCGAATAGCGACATGAAGAAACTGAAACGCCTCATCAGGAACTTCGCCTTCAGCTTCGGGCTGATTCTGACCGTCCTGCTGGTGGTGGTCGCCCTCGCGGCGCCGCTGCTCTCGCCGCACGATCCGAACGTGCAGGAGACGTCGCGCCGTCTCGAAGCGCCGTCGAAGGATCACCTCCTCGGCCTAGACGATCTCGGCCGCGACGTCCTCTCGCGCATCATCTGGGGCGCGCGCGTTTCGCTGCGCGTCGGCTTCTCTGTCGTCGTGCTCGCGTCGCTGATCGGCGTGACACTCGGCGCGATGTCCGGCTACTTCGGCGGCGCGATCGATGTGCTGATCATGCGTCTCTGCGACATCCTGCTCGCCTTCCCCGGCATCCTGCTCGCCATCGCACTCGTGGCGGTGCTGGGGCCGAGTCTCAACAACGTCATCCTCGCTCTCGCCACGATCGGCTGGGTCGGTTACGCGCGACTGGTGCGCGGCCAGGTGCTGAAGGTGCGCGAGATGGAGTACGTCACCGCGGCCAAAGCGCTCGGCGCGAGGTCTGCGCGCGTGATCGTGCTGCACGTGCTGCCGAACGTGATCAATCCCGTGATCGTCATGGCCACCCTCGGCCTGGCCGGCGCGATCCTCGCCGAAGCGGCGCTTTCATTCCTCGGCCTCGGCGTGCAACCGCCTACGCCATCGTGGGGCGCGATGCTCACCGCCGGCCGCCGCTACCTCGGCCTCGCCAACCATCTGGCCATCTTCCCCGGCGCCGCCATCATGCTCGCCGTGATGGGACTGAACTTCCTCGGCGACGGTCTGGTCGACGCGCTCGATCCGAAGTACCGCAAGAACATGTAGCGCGCGGTCGCGTCAGCCGTCGATGTCGACGCCGCGGCAGCTCCACAACAGCGCCAGGTCATAAACGACCTTCAATCCTCCCGCGAGCACGAACGGCAGCCAATCGCGCGTCATGCCGGCGATGAGCGGCATGGCGATGACCGGCGCGAGCGCGGCGCCGGTGGTGCGAGCGACGCCTGTAATTCCGGCAGCGGCCGTGCGCTCGGACGGATCGACGGCAGCGATCACGAACGCCTGCCGCGTCGGCACATCCATCTGCGAGATCGAGAAGCGCAGCAGCAGCACCGTCATCGCCAGCCACAGCGTCGGCATGAACGGCACGAGGATCAGCAGCACGTTCGACGGCAGGTGCGTGAAGACCATCGTGTTGAGCAGACCGATGCGCCTGGCAATGCGCGCCGCGGCGAGCGCGGAGACGCCGGCGAGAAGATTCGCGCCGAAGAAGAGTGAGCCGAGCGTGGCGGGGCTGAGGCCGAAGCGGCGATAGAACCAGTAGGCCATGATGCTCTGCACGACCAGACCGCCCGCGAACGAATCGAGCGCGAAGAGCGACGACAGGCGCAGCACGATGCCGCGCGAGCGCTCCACGCGAAACAGCGACTTCACGCTGCGCGGAGCGTGCGTCCCTTCCACCGCGCGCGAGAGCCGCGCCACCACCAGCGCGAGCACGCCGCCGAGAATGGCGTAGGCGATGATCGCGCTGTGGTAACTGGTCGGCGGGTCAAAGCCGCGGCGCAGCAGCAGGCCGGAAAAGAAGCCGCCCGCCAGCGAGCCGCACGCGGTGGCAAACGATCCGACGAGGTTGTACCAGGCGAAGAGATGCGTGCGGTCGCGCCCTTCCGCCACCTGCGCGAGCGCGACCTGCTCGACGGCGAGAAATGGTCCCACTTCGTTGCCGCTCGGGCTGATCACACCGACCGTCGCGGCGATCACGAGCAACGTGAAATCGCGCGTGATCGCGAAGACGATCGCCGCGAGGATCATCAGCACCGCGCCGGTCAGGAGCGTCCGTTTGCGGCCGAACGCGTCGGCGCGCGTGGTGAGATAGAGCGAGACGAGAACGTCGCCGAGGAGGGTGAGGGAGAGGAGGGCGCCAATGCGGTGGTCGTCGAGACCGATCGACGAGAGATAGAGCACGAGCACGACGGCGAGGAAGCCATACGCGAAGAGGCGGACGATGCGCGAAGCGAAGAGCAGGCGCGCGTCGGCGGTGTGTTGCATCGGTGCGTTCGCGATCACGCCGTCAGTGTATGCGGCGATAGACCACCACGTCGCGCGCTTTGCCGGCGCGGAACGTCTGCACTTCACGAAATCCGCTCTGCGCGAGCGTGGCGCGCACGTTCGCATCGACATCGCTCTCGTAGAGACACGCGGCCTGCGCAAAGCGAAGCGCAGTGGCGAGATCGCGCGGCGGCGTGGTCACATCGAGCACCTCGCGCTGATCGGTAAAGTACAACCGATCGCCGTACGCCCACAGCTGCGACATCACCACCGCGTGCACGTCAGGGTCGCGCGCGACGAGCTGCGCCGCTTCCACCGCGGGTTGGGTCTTCCGCTCCAGAAAACGCAATCCGTACAGCTGCCAGACGAGCGACAGCGCGAGCAGCGCGTGCGCGATGCGACGTCGCGGCATCGCGGCGTAGCCGATGCCCGCGAGGATCATGGCGAACGGGATGATGCCCTGCAGATAGCGCAGCTCCTTGTGTCGCACGAGCGACAGCGCAACCAGCGGCACGAGCACGTACAACCACGGCGCGCGCAATCGCCGCGCGTACCAGAGCAGCGGCAGCAGCGTGAGAGCGATCCAGCGCGGCAGCGTCTCGAGATACCAGAGCGGCGACTGCATCTTCACGCGCGACGCGAAGTCCGGCGCGACAAGCGTCAGCCGCGCGAAACGGATCGCGCTGCCGAACGGCTCGCCCCATGTGATCCAGTCGTAGCCGCCGACGAGCAGCCCGATCGTCGCTACGGCGCCGAGCGCCACGTGCACCGCGCGACGCTGCGCGACGAGCAGCAGCGGCGCGAGAAACACGATCTCGCTGAAACGATCGGCGAAAGCCACACCCGCCAGCGCTCCCGCCGCCACCGCCGCCCACCCTTCCTCGCGCGTTTCGAGCAGCAACGCCGCCGCCGCGATGCATGCCATGGCCACGACGCGCGGATAGACCGTGCTGCCGAAGCCGAGGGGAATCCAATGCAGGGCGAAGAGCAGTGCGGCGGCGCGCGCGGCGACGAGCGTGCCGGGCGCGCCGATGAACCTCTGGCTCCAGCGCAACGCGAGCGCGTGCACGAACGCGATGGTCAGAGACGACAGCGCGATGAACGGCAACGTGGCGATGACGATCAACGTGCGCGTGTCGCTCACGCCAAGCCGCGTGGCCAGCCAGACTGGCGGCGCGACGATGAAGTCGGGAACGAAGAGATTGCGGATGTCCCACGCGCGATACGAGAAACCGCGCGCCACGCGAAACGCTTCGGCGAGCACTTCCACATCGTCGCCGGTGTAGAAGCCGAAGAAGCGGATCGCCAGCGCGAGCTGCACCAGCGCGCTCGCGGCGATCAGCGGGACGAGGAAGCGGCGGTCGTGCAAAATGGCGGTCGATGATACGCGACGTGCGCGGACGTTCTTTCGCCTTCCCCACCGCGCCGCGCCGCGTCGTCTCCCTCGTCCCCTCCATCACCGAAACCCTCTTCGACCTCGGCGCCGGCGAAGCGGTCATCGCCATCACCGACTACTGCATCTTCCCCGTGGATCTGCCGCTGCCGCGCTGCGGCGGCACGAAGAATCCCCGCGTGGACGAGATCCGCGCGCTCGCGCCGGACCTCGTGCACATGAATCTCGAGGAGAACCTGCGGCGGCACGGCGACGCGATCGAAGCGTTCGCGCCGGTGTTCGTCAGCGAGCCGAAATCCGTCGATGACGTTGCGGCGCTCATCACCACGCTCGGCGAGATTCACGATCGCCGCGACGCCGCGCGTGCGATGAACGAATCACTCGCCGCGGTGCGCGCGGAGCTGCCGCGACGCGCGTTCACCTTCGCGGTGCCGATCTGGAAAGCGCCGTGGATGTGGTGCGGCGGCGACACGTATGTTTCGCGTCTCGTCGAAGAAGCGGGCGGCGTAAACGTGCTCGCGTCGCGCGAGCGTTATCCCCCGATCGCGCTTGACGACGTGCTGGCGCTGCGGCCCGACGTCATCTTCCTGCCGGACGAGCCGTATCTCTTCACCGCGGAAGATGCCGCGGCAATCGAAGGGCCGCGCGTGATCGGTCCGTTTCCCGGTCACCTCTTCACGTGGCACGGCTCGCGAACGATTCTCGGATTGCGATTCCTGCGAGACGCGCTGTGACGTTGGAGCGGCGGGCGCCCTCGCCCGCCGGTTTTTCGCGCATCAGACGACGGCGGGCGAGGGCGCCC
>DASSMK010000410.1:0-6725 GCA_035688915.1 Thermoanaerobaculia bacterium | reverse complement strand
GGGCGCCCTCGCCCGCCGAATGACGTCGCAAAGACGGCGGGCGAGGGCGCCCGCCGCTCCAACGTCAGCGCGAGAGCGCGTCTACAGCGCCGCCAGTGCAGCCCGCTTGACCTTGCCGCGCTCGTCGACCGGAATCGATTCGATCAGCTTCACGATGCGCGGCACTTTGTGCAACGAGAGTCGCGCGCGGCAGTACTCGCGCACCTGTTCGCGCGTCACGTTCGGCGTGGCCACGACCGCTGCGGCAACCACTTCGCCGCGCGCGCCGGCCGGTTCGCCGTACACCTTCACCTGACGCACGCCTTCGATCTGCATGACGATCGCTTCGATCTCGCGCGGGTTCACTTTCTTCCCGGCGGTGTTGATCAGATCGCCCGCGCGCCCGGTCAGCACCACTTCATCGTCGCGCAACTCGATCAGATCGTCGGTGCGGAACGCGCCGTCTTCGAACGGCTCGAACGTGTTTGCGTCGTAGAGATGGCCGAGAGCGACGGCGGCGCTGCGGACGGTGAGGCGGGCGTTATCGAGCTCCAGCGTCACGTTGTCCATGGCCGCGCCGACGGTGCCGCGCTCCACGGCGGCGCCGAGGCGGTCGTAGGTGATGCCGCCGCATTCGCTGCAGCCGTAGAACGAGTGGATGTCGATTCCGAAGCGCTCGCGGAAACGACGTGAGGTCGATTGCGGCAGCGGCGCGCCGGCGGAGAGCGCGACGCGAACCGTTTCGAGCTCGCCGTGTGCGACGGACGTCAGGTGATCGAACACCATCGGGATCAGCGGCAGCACAGTGCAGTGGTAGCGATTCGACAGCTCGACGATGCACTGCGGCAGGTAATCGTTTGCGACGACGAGCGGCGTGCCTTGCACGAGCAGCGGCGTGACGAGATTCGAGAAACCGTAGGAATGCGACAGCGGGATGACGCCGAGGTTCATGTCGGCGGGGGTGATGCCCATGGTGGAGCAGATGTTCACTGCGTCCGCGATGAGGTTCGCTTCGCTGGCGACGATGCCTTTCGGTTTGCCGGTCGAGCCGGACGTGAGCTTTACGAGGCGCGCGCCGGATGGGACGCGCGGCCGGTCGTTCGTGGCGCGCGTGGAGATGGCGGCGGTGGTGGACTGACGGTCGGCGCGGTAGATGAGCCCTTTGATCCCAAAGTGGGAAAGGATTGCGGCGACTTCGATCTCCGGCGCGTCGCGATCGATCGGGAAGACGATCAGCTCGAGCTGCAGCGCGGCGATGAACGACGCGATGAAGTCGACGGAGTTCGGAAGCTGGATGGCGATCGCGTCGCCGGCGCGGAGGCCGTCGCGCGTGAGTTCGGAGGCGAGCTCATTGGCGCGGGCGAGGAGCGCGGCGCGCGTGACGACGGCGCCGCTGTCGCCTTCAATGATGGCGGGAGCGTCCGGCGCGCCTGCCACTAGGGATGAGAATCGTTGGAACATGGGCCGTGACGCAGAATAACCACAGAATGCGCGACTGTCATCCACTCTCGGAATGACAGGTTCATGAGGCGGCGTTCTCCGCCCCGAATGCATGACGTCATCGTCATCGGCGGCGGGCCGGCCGGCACGACGAGCGCCACGCTGCTCGCGCGCGACGGCTTTCGCGTCCTGCTGCTCGAGCGCGAGCGCTTCCCTCGTTTCCAGATCGGCGAATCGCTTCTCCCGTACAACAACGACATCTTCGCGCGCCTTGGCGTCACCGAATCGCTGGTGGAAGGGGAGTACTTTCCAAAGTACGGCGCCACGTTCGTCACGGGCGACGGCAACGTCGGCTACAGCTTCCGCTTCGATCGCACGCTGCGCGAGCCGTACACGCGCTCGTTTCAGGTGAAGCGCGCCGACTTCGATCACATGCTGTTGCGCAACGCTGTGAAGCATGGCGTCGACGTGCGCGAAGGAACCGCAGTGGCATCCGTCGATCTCTCCGATGCGGATCGTGCGCGCGTGAAGACCACGGGCGGCGAAGAGCATGAAGCGCGCTTCGTCATCGACGCCAGCGGCCACGGCGCCGTTCTCGGCAAGAGCGTCGGCGAGAAGAGCGACATCGAATCGCTGAAGAAGATCGCCATCTTCGCGCATTACGACAATGTCGAACGCGCGCCGGGACGCGAAGCGGGCAACACCGTCATCGCCGTCCTGCAGAACGCCTGGTTCTGGCTCATTCCGGTCACCGCCACGACCATGAGCGTCGGCCTGGTCGTCGATCGCGATCACGTGATGAACTGCGGCCTGTCGCCGGAAATGCTGCTGGAGAAGACGATCGCCGCGACGCCTTACGTGGCGAAGGCGATGCGCAACGCCACGCGCACGACGCAGGTCTACACGCGCAAAGACTTTTCGTTTCGCATGCGCCATCTCGCCGGGACGAACTACGCGCTGGCAGGCGACGCGGCGGGCTTCCTCGATCCGATCTTCTCCACCGGCGTGTTCATGGCCATGAAGTCCGCGGACATCGTCGCGAGCGGCGTCTCGCAGCGATTGAAGGGCGGCTCGATGCGCGCGTTGAAGACGTACGAGCGCGACATGACCACGGCGCTCGCCAAGTACCTGCGCTTCATCGAATTTTTCTACCAGCGCGACTTTCTCGAAGTGTTCATGCAGCCGTCGGAGCGCTTCGGCCTGCTCACGCCGATCGTGGGCGTGCTGGCGGGCAACATCTTCGCGAAGCGCGGCAACCGCTTCAAGCTCGCTCTCTTTTTCTTCCTCGTCCGCATGCAGAAGTGGCGCGGCGGCATTGCCCCTCGCATCGCGTGGGAAACGCTTCCGCCCGCGGCATCGGCATAGAATGGCGACTACACAATGACCACGGATCTGAAACGCAAGCTCAAAGAGCTCCTCATCGAGCGCCTGAAGTTTGAAGACATGACGCCGGACGACATTCCGGATGACGAGCCTCTCTTCGCCGGCGGCCTCGGCCTCGATTCCATCGACGCGCTCGAGATCGTGGTGATGCTGGAGAGCGAATTCGGCATCAAGGTGAAGAACGAAGGCTCCGCGCGCGAGCACTTCCGCTCCGTCGCTTCGCTGGCCGATTACGTCGGCACCAAACTGGCGCAGGAACAGCCGCAGGCGTAATGAGCTGGTTAGGCCAGCTCCCTCATCAGATTCCTTTCCGCGCGGCCAGCGCGATTCGTGTCGCGAGCGAGAAATCGGTCGAAGGCGTCTTCGTCGTCACGGCGAACGATTTCCTGACGCCGGAGATCATGCTCGTCGAGGCGATGGCGCAATTCGCCGGCGGTCTCGCGTTCCACGAAGGCCACGCCTTCCTGACCGGCATCGATCGCTGCGAAGTGCTGCGCGCGCTGGAGCCGGGTGACGCGGTGGAGATTGCGGTGACGCTCGACGCTGAGTTTGGCGGCACGTTCCGGTTCAGCGGAAGCGGACGAATCGGTGGAGTAGAAGTCGTGCGCGGCAGGTTTTATCTCGCGTCACCGGTTCATGCGCAAACCTGATCTCTCCACGCGAATCGCCGTCACCGGCCTGGGCATCATCTGCTCGATCGGCCGCAATCAGACGGAAGTCTGGCGCTCGATCGAAGAGTCTCGCGCGGGCATCGGCAAGCTGTCGCGCTTTCCCGGCGAGACGTTTCCGACCGACATCGCCGCGGAAGTGGCCGGCGACGTCGAAGCGATGCTGCCTGCCGGCAAGCGCGCCGCGAAACGCCTCTCACGCACCGATCGCATGGCGGTGATCGCGGCCGCCGAAGCGATCGCGCAAGCGAGCGCGAACGCGCCGCTGCCGCTGGAACGCGGCATCGTCTCCACCGGCACCTCCACCGGCGGTCTCTTGGAAGGGGAGGATTACTACTTTCGCCGCCTCATTCGCGGACGCCGCCGCGCACCGGCGTCGCGCGTGCTGCAGCAGCCGACGTCCGGTCCCTCTGACGCCGTCGCACGCGCATTCGGCCTCGGCGGCGGCGTCTTTTCGAACGCCACCGCATGCGCATCCGCTGGTGCGGCGATCGGCATGGCCGCCGACTTTCTCCGCTCGCATCACGCGGACGTGGCGTTAGCGGGCGGCAGCGATGCGCTCTGCCGTCTGACGTACAGCGGCTTCAATGTGCTGCAGGCCGTCGATCCGAATCCCTGCTCGCCGTTCGGTGCGGAACGCAAAGGAATCACGCTCGGCGAAGGGGCCGCGTATCTCGTCCTGGAGCGTTGGGACGATGCAGTGGCGCGCGGCGCGACGATTCTCGCGGAGCTCTGCGGCTACGGCGCGTCGTGCGATGCGCATCATCCGACCGCTCCTGCCGAAGATGGCCGCGGCGCCGAAGCGGCGATGCGCGGCGCACTCGCCGAGGCGGACGCTGCCCCGAGCCTCGTCGATTACGTGAACGCGCACGGCACCGGGACGCTGCTCAATGACTCCGCGGAAACGCGCGCGATCATCGCCGCGGTCGGCACCGACATCCCGGTCTCCTCCAGCAAGTCCTATTTCGGCCACACCCTCGGCGCCTCCGGCGCTGTCGAAGCGGTCGTGAGCGTGCTCGCTTTGCAGCAGCAGACCGCGCCGCCCACGTTGCGCCTCGCGGCGAGCGCTGCCGATTGCACGCTCGATTACATCCCGCACACGCCGCGCGCGCTGGCCATGACGAACGTGCTGTCGAATACGTTCGGCTTCGGCGGCAGCAACGTCTCGCTGATGTTCCGCCGCGCCTGACGGCGCACGTAACGACACGCGTGCTATAACGCCGCGCGCATGGCTCGCATCCCCGTCACCGGCATCGGCGTCGTTGCGCCGGGCGCGATTGGCGTCAATGCCTTTCGCGAGCTGCTGGCGTCGGGCCGCAGCGCGATCGTCGACGTCGATCGCTTCGACACCACCGGCCTCAACGCGCACAAAGCGGCGCTCGTCACGGGCTTCAAGCCGAAGGATTTCATCGCGCCGATGAAGATGCGGCGCATGAACGTGCTCTCGCGCTTGGCCGTCTCGGCGGCGAAGCTGGCCATCGACGATTGCGGCGCGACGCTCGATCCGAACAGCGGCGTCGCGCTCGGCACTTCGTTTGGTCCGGTGCAGACGTCCGTCGATTACATGCAGGAGTACGTGGAGAAAGGGGCCGCGCTCGCGCCGCCGCAGCTCTTCGCGGAGTCGGTGGCCAACGCGCCGGGCAGCCACATCGCCATCGAGTGGGGACTGCGCGGCTTCAACATCACGGTCACGCAGCGCGAATCATCGGCGCTCGCCGCGGCGATGTACGCCAGCGCGCAACTGGTGAAGGGAAACGTGCGCGCGGCGCTGATCGGCGGCGTGGAAGAAGTGAACGAGATGATCTTCTCGGTGCTCGATCGCGTCGGCGCGCTCGACCCCGATTGCGCGCGTCCGTACGACCGCTGCCGCGCCGGTTTGTCGATCGGCGAAGGGAGCGCGGTGCTCGTAGCGGGTGCGGCGGGCACGCGCAAACCGTACGGCTGGATCGCCGGCTTCGGCATCGCGCGCGACACCACTGCATCGATCTCCGATTGGGGCGATGACGAAAAGGCCGTGATCTCCGCGATGAATGCGGCCATCGCGGACGCGGAGCTTTCGCCCGGCGACATCGATGCGATCTACGGTTCCGGCAGCGGCGCGAAACGTGGCGACGCGGTGGAGATGCGCGCGCTGCGCACGCTGTTCGGCGAGCGCATGCCCCCGCTCGTCGCGACGAAAGGCGTCTTCGGCGAATACGCCGCGGGTGGCGCGCTGCAGCTCGTGGCTGCGTTGCTCGCGCTGGATGAACAGACGCTGCACGCCTCTGCAGGCAGCCAAGAGCCCGAGATCGAGCTCGTGCGCGAACGGCGCACCGCCGATCTGCGCCACATCCTCGTGAATACGGTCTCCGCCGGCGGCGGCATCATCTGCGCGGTCGTGTCGCGGGAGGATGCGTGAAGCTGGCGGTGCTGATTCCGGCGCTGAACGCGGAACGCACGTTGCCGCCCGTCGTCGCGGAAGCGCGCCAGCAGCTCGAGCCGGTCGTCGTGATCGATGACGGCTCGCGCGATCGCACGGCCGATGTCGCACGCGCAGCGGGAGCGACCGTCCTGGCGCACGACATCAATCGCGGCAAAGGCGCGGCGCTGAAGACCGGTTTCGTCTGGGCGCTGGTGAACGGCTTCGACGGCGTGATCACGCTCGACGCCGACGGCCAGCATCTGCCGCGCGAGATCGGCAAGTTCGTCGCCGCCGCGAATGAATCCGACGCCGATCTGATCATCGGCGGACGCGCGCATCACTTCGGCGAGATGCTGCCGCGACGCCGCATCGCCAATCGCCTTTCCGCCTGGTGCATCGCCTGGACGTCAGGCGCGAAGATCAGCGATTCGCAGAGCGGCTTCCGCTTCTACTCCGCGCGTCTCCTGAACGCGGTGAAGCTGCGCACGGACGGCTTCGACATGGAGAGCGAAGTGATCGTCCGCGCCGGCCGCCGCCACATGAAGATCCTCACCATCCCCATCGACCTCGGCTTCGTCGACGGTCTCTCCACCAGCCACTACAAGCCGCTGAAAGACACGCTGCGCATCGCCTGGACCGTGACGCGCGCACGATTTCTGTGGTGATCACACGCCGAAGGTTGGAGCGGCGGGCGCCCTCGCCCGCCGAGGTCTGGCGGAAAATCCGGCGGGCGAGGTCTGGCGAAAAAATCCGCCCCGCCCACGTCTGGCCGAAAAATCCGGCGGGCGAGGGCGCCCGCCGCTCCAACACTTAGCGCGAATTATTTGGGCAGGTCTTTGCGCGGCAGCATCTCT
>DASSMK010000409.1:0-5696 GCA_035688915.1 Thermoanaerobaculia bacterium | reverse complement strand
GGGCGCCCTCGCCCGCCGAATTGCCGCCGCAAAAGGTCGAGAGCACGAGATTCGGCGGGCGAGGGCGCCCGCCGCTCCAACGGTCGCTGCGAGCGTCGTGCTAGCCTTTCCGGCACATGAGATCGTCGCGCGCGCTCCTTCTCGCCGCCTGCACGTTTCTGCTTCTCGCCGCGAATCCCGCGCCACCGCCGATCGAGCGCCACATCCGCACGCTCGCCGCCGACGACATGGAAGGCCGCGGCCTCGGCACGCAAGGCATTCGCAAAGCGGCGAATTACATCGAGCAACAGCTGCGCGCCGCGAAGTTGCAGCCGGCATTCGCGGGCTCGTATCGGCAGAAGCTCGCCGTGAAGATGGGCGTCACGCTCGGCCCGAACAACCGCATCGAAGGTCTCTCCAACGATGACTGGACGCCGCTCGGCTTCTCGTCGCCCGGCAAGTTCTCCGCGCCGATCGTTTTTGCGGGCTACGGCATCGACGCGCCGCCGCTGAACTACCGCGACTTCGAAGGCATCGATCTGAAAGGGAAGGTCGCGCTGATGCTGCGCTACGAGCCGCAGGAGCGCGACGACAAATCGCCGTTCGACGGCAAGAAGCCGAGCCGCTGGTCGGCGCTGCGCTACAAGGCGATGCAGGCGCGCGAGCGCGGCGCGGTGGCCGTGGTCTTCGTGACCGGGCCGCTGCAGGATGAAGGGAAAGACAAGCTCCCTGCGCTCGCGAACGACGGACCGGAAAGTCCGGCCGGCCTTCCGGTGATTCAGGTGAAGACGTCCGCCGCGCAGAAGTGGCTCGACCTCGCGCAGTTTCAGAAAGACGTCGACGCCGATCTGAAGCCGCGCTCGCGCGTGCTCGACGCGACGCTCACCGGCAACGTGGATGTCGTCGCGTCATTCACCGACAGCGAAAATCTCGCGGGCATCCTGCCGGGCCGCGGCGCGCTCGCCAACGAGTACGTCGTCGTCGGCGCTCACTACGATCACCTCGGCCACGGCGGCAAAGGCTCACTGCGTCCGAACGACAACGCCATCCACAACGGTGCGGACGACAACGCCTCCGGCACCGCGGCAGTGCTCGTCGCAGCACAACGCGCGACGGAGTTGCTGAAAGATGCGAAGGATCGCCGCACGCTCATCTTCACGCTCTTCACAGCCGAAGAAGTGGGACTGGGCGGATCGGGCTACTTCGTGAACCACGCGCCGGTGCCGCTCGACAAAGTCGTGGCCATGGTGAATCTCGACATGGTCGGCGCGATGCAGAACGACACGCTCATCGCCCTCGGCAGCGACAGCGCGCCGGAATGGCATCCGCTGCTCAATCGTCTCGCGCCGGAGTTGAAGCTGACGATCACCGGCAGCGGCGATGGCTACGGTCCTTCCGATCAGACCGCGTTTTACGGCAAGCAGATTCCGGTGCTGCATTTCTTCACCGGCACGCACGAGCGCTATCACACGCCGGATGACGACGCGGACGCGATCAATTTCGCCGGTGCGGCGCGTGTTGCTGAAATGACCGCGCGCGTTGCCGCTGCACTCGCGCGCGGCGAGACGACGCCGCACTACGCGCGGACGCTCGGCTCCGCGCCGGCGATGGAAGGCGATTCCCGCGGCTACGGCGCATACCTCGGCTCGGTCCCCGATTACAGCGCGATGGATTCGGCGAGCGGCGGCGTGAAGATCGCGGACGCGCGTCCCGGCAGCCCCGCCGACAAAGCAGGATTGAAGGGCGGCGACACGATCGTGGAGATGGCCGGCGCGCGCATCGAGAACCTCTACGACATGACGTACGCGCTGCAGGATCACAAGCCGGGCGAGACGATCGACATCGTCGTGCTGCGCGGCGGCAACCGCGTCACGCTGCGCGCGACGCTCGGCTCGCGCTCCGCCATGTCGGCGCCAGGCAGCGGCGGACATGGCGCGGCGGCGATGGAGATCAAGGCAGGCAAGCCGTTCGAGAAGACGTTCGACGGCGAAAAGCATCTGAAGGACGTGCGGCAGCTGACGTTCGGCGGCGAAAACGCTGAGGCGTATTTCAGTCCGGACGGGAAGAAGCTGATCTATCAATCGACGCCGGAGCGAGGCGGCTGCGATCAGGAGTACATCGTCGATCTGACGACCGGCGAAACGAAGCTCGTGTCGAGCGGCAAGGGGCGCACGACGTGCGGCTACTTCGCGTATCCCGCGGGCGACCGCATTCTCTATGCGTCGACGGAAGCAGCGGATGCGACGTGTCCTCCGCCGCCGGATCGGAAGCGCGGCTACATCTGGGGCGTCTATCCCGGCTACGACATCTACATGGCCAAACCGGACGGCTCGGAGAAGCGGCGCATCACGCAGACGCCGGGCTACGACGCGGAGGCGACGTGGTGCCACAAGGGCGGGAAGATCATCTTCACGTCGGTGCGCAACGGCGATCTCGATCTGTATGAGATGGACGAGAACGGCGGCAACGTGAAGCAGCTGACGAATACCACCGGCTACGACGGCGGCGCGTTCTACAGCGGCGATTGCAAGGAGATCGTCTGGCGCGCGTCGCGATTCGAAGATCCGGCCGCGCTGGAGGAGTACAAGACGCTGCTGGCCGAGGGATTCGTGAAGCCTTCGAAGATGGAGCTGTACATCGCGAATGCGGATGGAACGAACGCGCGGCAGCTGACAAAGAATGGCGCGGCGAACTTCTGCCCGTTCTTCACGCCGGACGGCAAGCGCATCATCTTCTCGTCGAACATGCTCGACCCGCGCGGCCGCGAGTTCGACATCTTCATCATCAACAAAGACGGCAGCGGCGAAGCGGAGCGAATCACCACCGCGCCTGCGTTCGACGGCTTCCCGATGTTCAGCCCCGACGGTCAGTGGATCGTGTGGGGCTCGAACCGGTTGAACCCCGAAGGACATGAAACTAACCTGTTTGTTGCGCGGTGGGAGCCGTAGGGCGGGGGCGGAATTGAAAATTGAAAATTGAAAATGAGGCGGCCTCGCGCTCAGCGCGTTAGCAGCTCAGCCAATTTTCAATTCCGCTTCACCTTCACCGACTAATTGTGACGTTCGTGCTCGCCGTCGCGGGCGCTCCGTTGTCGTCATGCGCTTCGACGCGCAGGTCTGCGGAGACGCTGCCGAAGAGGCGGTCGTCGGGAACGGCTTTGCGCGGGGCGAAGTGGTAGCGCAGCTCGCTGTTGGCGGGGACGTGCGTGCTGAAGCCGAGCTGCGTGATGCGCGCGGCGTCGTAGGACTCGGTGGCGAGGCTGACGCCGAGAGGGCCGATCACTTCGGCGCTGACGCGCGTGATCTCGACGGGCCGGCCGCCGGTCTCGCGGACGATCACATCGAATGGAAAGTCATACGTCGTGCCCGAGACGTTGACCGCGTGGATTGGATTCGGATTGATGCTGATCGTGATTGCGCCCTGGCCGGGCACGGTCGCGGGACCGGATGAGGAACCGCCGCCGCCTGCACAGGCGGCGGCGAAGACAAAGGCGAGAGCGAGCACTGCTTGTTTCATGCTGCCGAAAGCTGCAGCTACTGCGCCACTCGACATTGAGCCGTTACAGGAGCCGCTACTGCATGAGTGTGATCACGCCGCAGCCGATGCGCGGGCCGGAGTTGCCCGACGGCTGCGAGGTGAGGTCGTCCATGCCGCCGTGCACGATGAAGGCGTGTCCGACCGCGGAGATCGCGCCGGGATAGACGCTCAGCACACCCTTCGGTGCGATGGTGATCGTCGTATGCGCTTCGCCGTTCGCGCCGGCGGTGATGTTGCCGAAGTCGCCCGCGTGGTGCGGACCGCCGGTCGGCGAGCCGTGGGGCGCGGAGGCCGGGTTGAAGTGCGGGCCGGCGGCGTTGCCGTTGTCATCGCAGCTGCCGTTTTCGTGGATGTGGAAGCCGTGATCGCCGGGAGTGAGGCCGGTCAGATCGATTTTGCCCATGACGCTGCCGTCAGGCATGTCCTGGAGATGCACGGTGCCGTTCACGTTCGAGCCGCCGACGGGCGCGATCGTGGCCATGGCCATGGCAGCGGTGGGAGTGGGGTAGGTGTGACAGCCGAAGAGAACGACCAGGGTGACCGAGAGGAGCGCGAGCTTCTTCATGATTCCTCCTAGCGAAGTAATCGCAAGATGATGGTGACCTGGGTGCCTGCGGACGGCAGCTTCTCCTCAATCGCCGTGTAGACCACGCCGTCGCGGACGTAATCGCGAATGGGGTGGTTGCGATTGCCGATGGCGCCACCGGGGCAGGAGTAGAGACAGACGATACATCCGGACCTGAATTCTTTCTGATATTCCTGATTTCCGCCATACCGGAAGTCGAGGTGCGGCGTGACCAAACCTTCTTCGTGCAGCAACGACGCCAGCGGCACGCGGCCGTGCGATCCCGGCCACTCCACGAGCACTTCGACGGCGGGACCTTCCACCCGTTTGTCGGGTTCGGGGTTGTTCGCGTTCTCGCGTTCGGTCCAGGCCGCGGGACGAAGGTTTTCGCCCGGCTTCGCACCGAGCGTGTTCAGCGCGGCGCGCACTTCCGCATCGCTGGCGTCGGAAGCGAAGAGCGCCCAGCGGCTGGACTTGCCGTCCTTCCAGACGATGGCGTGATGCCCCTGCACGCCGAACATGCGGCTCATGGCGTCGGGCTGGGCGGTGGCGGTGAAGCGGATCTCGCGGTGCGCGCGATCGATCGTGGGCGGAGCGGCGATCGCCGTTTGGGCAATTGCCAGAACCGCCAGTGCCGCGACCTTCATCAGAGCGCGAAAAAACATATCACGCACCGCACAACGCGCTTTTCACTGCGCCCATGCCGCGATCCGTTTGCCGAGCGAGCCGACCCAACTTTCTGCGACGTTCTGGTAGTAAAGCGCGGCCGCTTTCTGCACGCCGTCCGCGAGCGACGGATACGACGAGATCCGCTGCGCGAGATCGGAGATCTTCATCCCCTTGCGCCGCGCCAGCACGACCTCTTCGATCATCGTCGAGGCGTTCGGTCCGAGAATGTGCGCGCCGAGGATCTTGCCTTTCGTGTCGCAAACGAACTTGATCAGGCCGCTGGTGGTGCGATCGACGACCGCGCGATCGACGTCCGCCATGTCCACGCTGTACGTGCGCACCGCGTCGCCGAATTCCTTGCGCGCTTCCGCTTCGGTCATGCCGATGTGGCCGACTTCCGGATCGGTGTAGAGCGCCCACGGGATGTCGGTGTAATCGACGGCGCTCTTGCCGGGGAAGAGCAGGTTGCGCACGAGCTTCACCGCTTCGTACGCCGCGACGTGCGTGAACTGCATGCCGCCGTGCACGTCGCCGCACGCCCAGATGCGCGGCACGTTCGTCTGCAGATACTTGTCGACCGGAACCCAGGAGCGCTCGATCGTCACGCCCACTTCTTCGAGGCCGAGGTTTTCAGTGTTGCCGCGGCGTCCGGAAGCGACGAACAGCTCGTCGACGGCGATCTCGCGCGACTGCCCTTGCTTGTCTTCGATGCGCGCGATTTTTTTCGCGCCGTCGCGGCGCACGGCCTTCACGGCCCAGCCGGTGTGGATCTCGATCCCTTCGCCGGTGAGGATCTGGCGGACGCGCGCGATCACATCCGCATCTTCCTTGCTCACGATCTCGTCGGCCATCTCGACCACCGTTACTTTGGTGCCGAACCGCGCGAAGATCTGGGCGAACTCGATGCCGATGTAGCCGCCGCCGAGGATCAGCAGCGAGGCGGGAA
>DASSMK010000408.1:0-41903 GCA_035688915.1 Thermoanaerobaculia bacterium | reverse complement strand
AAAGACGGCGGGCGAGGCGCCCGCCGCTCCAACGAGCAGCGCGGCGCGCCATGTGCCGTTTGAAAGCAGCACGCGATTTTCGGCGCTGATGTCGAAGAGCTTCATCGAGCCGGTGAGGCGCGAGACGAGGCGCGTGTCGCCGGTCAGCGTCACGGCGTAGAGCGACGGCGGCGCCGCGCTGTTCGTGCCGGTCAGCCAGAGCGACTGGCCATCGGGTGACCACGCCAATCCGGTTGCGCCGCGCGACCAGCCGCGCGCGATCGCCTGCGGTTGTGCGTTGCGCTCGGCGACCACGAGATCGTATTCGCCGCGCACCGGTTCGAGGAACGCGATGCGCGCGCCGTCGGGCGAGACGCGCACGTCGCGAATGTAATGCGCCGTTTCGTAGCGCACGGTGCCGATCGGATACTCGAGGCGGTACTTGTCGCCGTGCGCGCGAATGATCGCCAGCTGCCCGTCCGCGGCCCAATCGGCCTGCAGCACGTCGTTCGCCACTTCGCGCGGCATGCCGCCGGCGAGCGGCACACGGGCGAGCGTGCCGAGGCTCGTGAGGCGATCGCGATGCAGCAGAATGGCCAGCTCCGCCGATTTGGACACCGCGAGTACTTCCGCATCAGGAACACCGAGCGGGCGCGCTTCCGGCGCGCGGCGCGAGGCGACGAAAATCTCGGACGGCTGGCCGTCCCACGCGGCGCTGTAGACGATCGTGTCGCCATCCGGCGCGAAGCGCGCACCGCGCACATCGCCGCGACGGAAGGTCATGCGCGTGAACTGCACTTCCGGTGCTTCGCCGCGATCGCGCGTGGCCCACTTCCACGCCGCGAAGGCCGCGCCGGCGATCGAGACGAGATAGAGCAGCGCCAGAAGCAGCGGCGAGACGCGGCGCTTCGGCTTCGCCACCGGCGCGATCATCGTCCGCGTGCGCGTTTGCGTCGGATGCGAAGTTGGGACAGCCGGCGTGCCCACGCTCGGCGTGGCGACGGTCGGCACGTGCGTCTGCGTGCGCGGCGGTTGCGTCTGCGGCGCTTGTGCGCCGCTGTGCATCGGCGCCGATGGGCGCGCTGTGTTCGTCAGCGTGCCCGGCGTCATGGTGAGCGTTTCGAATGCGAAGGCAAGATCGCGCGCCGATTGGAAACGCTGCTCGCGATCTTTTTCCAGACAGCGGCGCACGATGCGATCGAGTGCAGCGGGAACGCCCGGCAGCAGCTCGGAGACGTCCGGCGGCTCTTCCTTCAGGATCGCGCCGAGCGTCTCGATGGCCGAGTCATGCTTGAAGGCGCGGTTGCCCGTCAGCATCTCGAAGAGGATCGTGCCGAATGAGAAAAGATCGGAGCGATGATCGACCGGTTCGCCGCGTACCTGTTCGGGCGACATGTAGCCGACGGTGCCGAGGACCATGCCCGGCTCGGTCGCGGCCATTTCAAATGACGGTCCGTCCGCGCCGCTGCGCGCGGTGAGCTTGGCGATGCCGAAGTCGAGGATCTTCACGCGGCCGTCGCGCGTGAGGAAGATGTTGTCCGGTTTCAGATCGCGATGCACGACGCCCTTTTCGTGCGCCGCGGCCAGACCTTGCGCCATCTGCACCGCCGCGTCGACGGCACGTCGCGGCGGCAGCGGACCGCGCGTCAGGCGTTCGCGCAGCGTCTGTCCTTCCAACAATTCGCTGACGAGGAACGGCGTTCCTTGCGCGTGGCCGACGTCGTAGATCGTCAGCAGGTTGGGATGATTGAGCATCCCGGTGGCGCGCGCTTCCTGTTCGAAGCGGATCAGCCGTTCCTTGTCGCTGAGCGTGAGGCCGGTCAGGACTTTGATGGCGACGTCGCGGCCGAGGCGGGTGTCCTTGGCGCGGTAGACGGCGCCCATGCCGCCTTCGCCGAGAATGCCGGCGATGCGATACGGGCCGAGCATCGAATTTTCCTGGAGGGACACGCGGGCATTTTAGCGGCAGCGCTCGCCGATGCCGCGTTTGCCGGCGCGGCGTAGGACAAACAAGTAGTCCTTCATTCGAGTCTTGCGTTCGCGCGCGCGTGGCGATACAAGCGTCGGCGCGGTGCCCGCACACCGTGGGGGAGACTTCCTTGAACGTCAGGTCATTCAAACTTTTCGTCTGTGTGCTGTTCGTGTCTTCATTTGCATCGCTCGCGTTGGCAGACGCGGACTTTGCGATCACCAAGTCCGGCGATGAGACGGCGGCGGCCGACACCGACGTCACCTACACCGTCACCGTCACCAACTTCGGCCCCGATCCCGATTCGGCGGACGTCATCGACAACATCCCGGCCGGGATGACCTTCGTCAGTGCGACGCAGAACAACGGGCCGGCCTTCTCGTGCACGACGCCCGCACAGGGCGATCCGGGCACGATCGACTGCACGATCGCCACGATGAATGCGGGCGAGTCGGCGGAATTCGTGTTCACGATGCACATCCCGCCCGGCACGCCGGACGGCACGACGTTCACCAACACCGCCACCGTCATGGCGCCGAGCGACGTGAACGAAGAGAACAACAGCGGCAGCGTCGGCACGACGGTGAACGTGGCCGAGAGCGACGGTCGCATTGAAAAAACGGGACCGTCGAGCGCGGGGCCGGATACCGATGTCGTGTACACGATCGCCGTCGGCAACAACGGTCCATCGGATGCCGCGGACTTTTCGTTTGCCGACACGCTGCCGGGCGACATGACGTTCGCCGGGCTGCAGCAGATCGACGGTCCGACGCTGAACTGCACGACGCCGGCGTTCGGCGCGGGGGGCACGATCACGTGCACCGCATTGAACTATCCGGCGGGAGCGACGTCGACGTTCACGCTGACCGGACACGTGCCGAGCGGCACGCCCAGCGGCACGGAGTACACCAACGCCGCGACCGTGAGCGCCACGAACGATCAGACCGAAGAGAACAACGTCTCCACGACCACGCTGGTCATCTCGTCGACCGACGTGTCGATCGTGAAGAGCGGCCCGGCGTCATCGAACGCGGGCGACGAGATCGTCTACACGATCACGGTGGCCAACGCAGTGCAGAGCGACATCGCCGATACGGTTTTCTTCAGCGATGATCTGCCGCCCGGTACGACGTTCGTCGACCTGACGCAGGACAGCGGCCCGTTCGCCGGTTGCACGCAGCCGGCGGTGGGGCAGAACGGGCAGATCGCCTGCACGTTCGGGCAGTTGTTGTCGGGCCAGTCGGCGCAGTTCACGCTGAAGATTCTTCCGGGCACGAACACGAGCGGCAGCATCACGAACAACACGACCGTCTCCTCGCAGAGCTTCGATCGCGACCCGAACAACAACTCGTCGGGCGTCACCACCACCATCACGCCGGTCGCGGATCTGAGCGTCGTGAAGAGCGGCGCGGCCACGGCGACGGCGGGCCAGAACTACACGTACACCATCGACGTGGCGAACAACGGACCGTCCGATGCAGCGAACGTCACGCTGACCGACACGCTGCCGGCGAACGCCACGTTCGTCTCGGTGACGCAGAACAGCGGACCGCTGTTCAACTGCACGAGCGGCGCGACCGTGACGTGCACGGTGGCGACGTTGGCTGCGGGCGACACGGCTTCGTTCGCGCTGGTGGTGAATGTGCCGGCGTCGGCGACCGGTTCGCTGCAGAACGCGGCCACCGTCGCGTCGGACACGCTCGATTCGAATGCGCTGAACAACAACACCTCGCTCGAGACGGCCATCGTGGCGAGCACCGATGTGGCGATCGCGAAGACCGCCGGTGCGACGGTCAACGCCGGTACTGATTTGACGTGGACGGTGACGGTCACGAACAACGGTCCGTCCGATGCGGCGAACGTGTCGGTGACCGACACGCTGCCGGCCAACACGACGTTCGTTTCGGCCACGCAGCCTACCGGGCCGACGTTCTCTTGCACGGGCGGGGCGACGATCACCTGCACCATCGCCACGCTGGCCAGCGGCGCGACGGCGACGTTCTCGTTCACGGGTCACGTCGATCCGTCAGCCACCGGTACGATCGACAACACGGCGACGATCTCGACCACGACGCCGGAGACGAACAACAACAACAATTCTTCGACGTCGTCGACGGCCGTCGTGCATCAGGCCGATCTCACCATCGCCAAGTCGGCGCCCGCGACCGCGGTGGCCGGAACGACGATGACGTACACCATCAACGTGTCGAACGTCGGCCCATCGGATGCGGACAGTGTGATGATCACGGACGTGCTGCCGGCCGGCACCACGTTCGCGGGCATCAACCAGACGAGCGGGCCGACGTTCATCTGCAACGGCTTCGCGACCATCACGTGCAGCATCGCCACTTTCGCGAACGGCGCGAACGCGACGTTCGAGCTGATGGTGACGGTCAATTCGTCGACGACCGGCACGGTGAGCAACACCGCCACGGTGGCCAGCTCTTCGACCGATCCGAACGGCAACAACAATTCGTCGACTGCTTCCACCGATCTGACGACGTCGGCCAACCTGGCCATCGCGAAGGAAGCGCCGGGCCTGGTGACCGCCGGCAATGATTCGTCGTACACGATCAACGTGGCGAACCTCGGTCCGTCCGATGCCGTGAACGCGACGATCACGGACGTGCTGCCGGCCGGCACCACGTTCGTGGGCATCGAGCAGACGTTGGGTCCCACGTTCACCTGCACCACCGGCCAACCGGTGACGTGCACGATCGCCGCGTTCCCCGGCGGCGCTTCGGCCACGTTCTCCCTGACCGTGCACATTGCGCCGAGCGCCACCGGCACGATCAGCAACACCGCCACGATCTCTTCGACCACGACCGATCCGGACGGCAGCAACAACAGCGCGACCGCGAGCTCCGTCGTGCAGCAGTCGGCCGACGTCTCGATCGTGAAGACTTCGCCGAACAGCGTGATGGCGGGCACGGATGTCACCTACACGATCAACGTGGGGAACAACGGTCCGTCCGATGCGTCGAACGTGTCGTTCACCGACACGCTGCCGGCGGATACGACGTTCGTTTCGCTCACGCAGACCAGCGGCAACACGTTCACCTGCACCACCGGCGCGGTCGTGACGTGCAGCATCGCTACGCTCGCTCCGGCCTCAACTGCGTCGTTCAATCTGGTCGTGCACGTGGCGTCCACCACGATGTCGGCGGTTTCCAACACCGCCACCATCAGCACCACCACGCCCGATCCTGTTTTCGCCAACGACACGTCCACGACGTTCTTCAACGTCACGACGAGCTCCGATGTCGTGGTGGTGAAGACCGCACCGGCCACGCTCACCGCGGGTCAGAACGCGACGTACACGATCGAGGTGACGAACAACGGTCCGTCCGATGCGGTGTCCGTGACGCTGAAGGACGTGCAGCCGGGCAACACGACATTCGTCTCATTCACGCAGACGGGCGGCGCGCCGTTCACCTGCACCACCATCGCCCCCTTCGAATGCAGCGCAGTCACGCTCGCGAACGGCGCGTCGGCCACCTTCGCGTACACGGTGCACCTCTTCCCAAGCGCCAGCGGCACGATCACGAACACCGCGAACGTCACCACCGGCAGCACCGATCCGGTGCCGGCGAATAACAGTTCCACCACCACCAACAACATCACGGTCAGCTCCGACGTGGCCGTGACGAAGAGCGCGCCGGCGACCGTCACCGCGGGCCAGACCGTGACGTACACGATCAACGTGACGAACAACGGACCGTCTGATGCCACGCAGGTGCAGTTCACCGATACGCTGCCGGCCGGTACGGCGTTCGTGTCGATCGCGCAGATCGCCGGCTTCCCGTGGGTGTGCGCGCCTTCGGCGCCGACGTGCAGCGTGGCCACGCTCATGAACGGCGGCAGCGCGTCGTTCCAGGTGGTCGCGCAGGTCGCGGCGAACGCCACCGGCACGCTCACCAACTCGGTCAACGTCACGTCCACGAGCAGCGATCCGACACCGGCGAACAACACCGCCACCGCCAGCTCCGTCGTGACGAGCGCCGCGGACGTGAGCGTGACGAAGAACGGTCCGCCGAGCGTCACAGCGGGCGGCAATCTCACGTACACGATCACCGTGACGAACGCCGGGCCGTCCGACGCGCAGCAGGTGCAGTTCACCGATACGCTGCCGGCGGGTACGACGTTCGTGTCGATCGCGCAGACCGGCGGCGCGGCGTGGGTCTGCGCGCCTGCGGCACCGACTTGCAGCGTGGCCACGCTCATCGCCGGTGGCAGCGCGACGTTTACTCTAGTCGCGCAGGTTGCGGCGAACGCCACCGGCACGCTCACGAACTCGGTGAACGTGACGTCGGCGACGAGCGATCCGACGCCGGCGAACAACACCGCCACCGCCAACTCCACCGTGGGCAACGCCGTGGACGTCAGCGTGACGAAGAACGGTCCGGCCAGCGTGGCCGCGGGATCGAACCTGACGTACACGATCACCGTGGCGAACGCCGGTCCGTCCGACGCGATGAACGTGACGCTGAGCGACACGCTGCCCACGAACGCGTCGTTCGTCTCCATGACGCAAACGAGCGGACCGACGTTCGCGTGCAGCAGCACGACGACGGTGACGTGCACCATCGCGGCGCTCGTGCCGAACGCCGCGGCGTCATTCACGCTGGTGGTGATGTCCGATCCAGCCGCAACGGGAACGGTGAACAACACCGCCACCGTCAGCACCACCTCGACCGATGGCAATCCCGCCAACAATTCGTCGTCGACCAGCACCGCGGTCGATCCGGGTCCGACCGACCTGCGCATCACGAAGAGCGTGAACAACGCGCAGCTCCAGCCCGGCGGCTCGGCGACCTACACCATCGTCGTGACGAATGGCGGACCGGGCGTGGCCGCGGGCGTGGCCGTGAATGACGTGCTGCCGGCCGGAACGACATTCCAGTCGTACACCGCGACGCAGGGAACCTGCAGCGGCACGACCACGATCACCTGCAGCATCGGCACGCTCCTGCCCAACGCCACAGCCACGATCACACTCACGGTCGGTCTGCCGAACACACCAGGCGAAATATCGAACACCGCCACCGTCAGCGCACTGAACGCGGAGACCGCGCCCGGCAACAACAGCGCAATCGCCGCCGCGCTCATCACGCCCCAAGCGGACGTGCCGGCGCTGTCGCCGTTCGGTCTGATGTTGTGCGCCGCGCTGCTGGCGATGGCCGCGCTGGTGGTGATGAAGCGGTAAAAGGAAGTCCTGTGCGGCGCCGCCAGCGGGCGGCGCCGCACGATGTTCGTGGTCGGTGATTGGCGCGCGTTGCGGCATGGCGTTAGTTCCTGCTAGATTGCATCCTTCGATTGCAATGAGCGGAAAGAATTCGTGGCGTTTGGGCGTCGCTGCTGTCGCATTGGCGGCGGTTTTTGGGCTTTTGTCCCCCAAGACCACATCTACGCCCTCTGCGCTGCCGGCGCCTGTGATCCCATCGCCGCCCGACGTTGACTCTCCAAAGCCGGTTCGGCGCATCGTGGCTGGTGCGCTCTGTTATTGGCTCGGCGGGTTGCTGTTTTTGGGTTGGACCTTCTATTACACCGATTGGCTTCCCGGCATCGTGAGCCTCCTTGGTCTTGGTGGTGTGCTGGCGTGGCTTCCGTTCGTAGCGAATGTACTAAATGACGAAACCAAGCAATACGCGCGAAACGTCGTCGAGACGCGCGTACTTGCGAGTCGCGCTGCACCCGCTTTTCTCCTGATCGTAGTGGCTCTGCTGCTGTCGTCATCCCTGTGGGGAACTGTGCAGATCGAGTCGCTCCAACGGGATGTGGTCGTGACGTTCCTGCGGCCGGGAGGAAAGGCCGTCGGCGGGCCCATGATTGTCCGCGGCGGAACCAAGGCGAAATTTCGGCTGCCATTGTGGCGTGGCGGTGCGTACCGGGTGAAGGTGCGCGGCCTGCCGGCGGTGCAGTTCGCTGCGACCACATGGCAGCGAAGAGAATTGCGCGTACCGGACGATTTTTACCAGCGTAGTATTTTGCTCATCACACCGACGGCGAAATTAGCAAATTCGGTACTCAACGGGTATGGCCCGTTTTTCGTCCACGTCAAAGCCGGTTCCTACGACTGCCGCCGCCCATTCAGCGGGCGCGCCCTATGGATTGGCGCTGATGCGGACACGGATGTGCCGCCGCACGTTGTGGACGGGTGGCGTGCGGCGCTCGCACAAAAAGGACTCGATAGCAGTATGTCGGCTGCGTGGCTGCCACCTGAGGCAGGCGATGCGGACGCCGTCCTTGCAGCGGGCGAGCCGTTGAATGTGTCGATCGAGTTCGCCGATTCTTCTCCTTATTACACGGCCGCGCCGCGTCGAGTCTTGCCGTTGCGTTCCATTCGTGAATTTCCCCAGGAGGTGCAGATCGATGCGCCATGAAGGAGTGGCGATCGCCGTGGCAGTCCTCATCACATTGTGTGCGACCGTTTCTCACGCAACGGAGATCCACGTTCGGGTCGACTCCTACATCAATCCGAAAATGCTCAAGGCGGAGCAGGTCACGCAGCTCAATGCATTTCCGGCAGCCTTTGCCCAGCGGTTGCAGCATGAATTGCCGTACTGGTCACTGGTGGTGGTGCCTTACGACAAAGTGGGGGCGCAGCCTGAAATCGTGATGGTCGTGAAGGAGGAGTTTGCGGGCAGGCTGGTGCTGCGGCTCTCCACGACAGGCGGAAGCAATCCCGTATATATAGAGGAGGACATCTATCCTGCGCCACATCTCAATTCGGGATATCCGCCGTTCGCGACGCTCCTCGCCGACATCCTGCGAACGGTCGACCGGATGGTTTTTCAGCCAGCGCACCTGACGACGCTGCGCGAGTGGATCATGCGTTACGTACCGGTCGCCAGCGGCGGACGGTGGAGTGACCGCAACACCTCGCCAGTTCTTGTCCTGCCATTGTCCTGGGACAACTTCAAGGCGCTGCGGGAATCCTCCGGTTTTACGATCGTCGGCGCGTGGCAGGACGGCTCACGAGGTAAAGCCACCGTGATGGCCACATCCGCGAACCGGAAGCTGAAATTCAAAGCAGCTGGCGGCAATGAGTACGAGGCCATCGTTGCAGCACCGCGGTGTTGCGTCTCCGAGCCCGCTGTCGTGGAGATGGCTGACGAACTCGGACCGCGCATCTGTGGCGTATCTCCGCAGGAGGTATACGTCCGCTACGACAGCAGCGCTGCGAAAGACTCTCTGTTCTACGTCACGCGAGAGACGGTATGCCGGCGGTGATTCTGGCGCTTCTCGCGGCCCTCGCCATCGACCCGCAGGTGGCTAGCCGTTGTGAGGAGAGCACGATGGTCTCTCGCGCTCGTGCGCTCGCTTCAGAAGGCCGTTATGCCGACGCAGAGACGGTGCTGACACGCTGCGCAGACGCGCACGACACATTGGAAATGCGCTTTCTGTTCGAAAGGGGAAATGTGTTGATGCAACGCTCGCGCGCGGAAGCGACAGCAGCGCCGATCGAAGCGGCTGTGCAATCCTATTCGCAGGCGCTTGTTCTTGCGCGACGCGCCCGTGACGCCGAGCTCCTGCGCGCAGTCGCAAACAATCTGGCTACGGCATTGCTCGAGTCTGCGCGCCCGCGCGAAGCAGCAGACCTGCTGTTGGAGGTGGGAGAGCCAGCGGAGTCCAGCAGTGCAGCACGCTATTTTTTCAACCTTGGTGTGGCGCAAGCGCGACTCGGAGATGAAATACACGCGGAGTTGTCGCTTTTGAGAACGCTCGAGCTCACCCCAACCTTTGCTCCGGCCATCGAGGAAAGTATCCATCTCGCCGATCTGCGCTCCGACGGCGCTGCCTTTGCGGCGAAGGTGGCGTCCCAGCTCGTTCGTGGCGGCGCGCTGCTCTCGGCTGCGGACGTTCTCCGCTTCGCGATCGGCCGCCGCTGGGAAAGCGACCGCGGGTCAATAGAACTGGCCGCAGCCTTCACGCAATACCTGACTGCCTCGAATGTCACGGCTGCAGAGTTTTACAGTGCGTGGCGCTCCAAGTTAGGCTGGCTCGAGCGCGACCTCCTAGCGCGTCAACGCGTAGCCGCGCTGGAGCGCGTCTATAGAGGAGCCGTGCACGCGAACGAGGCGGCCAACCGGGAACCATTCTCCGCCTGGCGTAACAGAGACGAAGACCGGCAGACGTTTGCAGAGTTCGTCACGATGGTCGGCAGGCACATGGAAGAGAACCACGATTACGCCGATGCCGTCACACGGTATCTTTTGGCGGCGACAGTCAATGCCAGCGAAGCCACGGCTCTCGCCCGTGCCGCCGCCGTCGTTGCTTCGGATGATGCGTTTCCCGGCGCGCACGAATTGCTGGCTGTCGTTACGAATCGTTACGTCGTCGAACGGAAGCGCTTTGAGCATTCGCCACAGAAGGACGCGGAGATCAGCGCTCTGATTGGCTTTGCATTTGGTCGCTACGATAGCGAAGACGACCGTCTCAAATCAGCGAATTTTCTGGCTCGTGCCGCGCGGATCTACGGCCCGGCGCGCATCCCGGACCTCCACGCGAAGCTGGCGGAGATTTACCAGATCTTGGGGCAGCAGGACGGCGCCATGGAGGAGTACAAGCTCGCCTACGCGCAATACGATGACGACACCAAACGGAAGGAATTGACCGCGCGCATCTTGAACTTTGGCGAGGAAACGACGGTAACAGCGCCATGGCCAATCATCATGGTCAGCGAGAAATTGCTTCCGGAGGTTGAGCTCGAGCGAATCGCCACGCATGACACCGACGTCGTTCCGCCGCAGTTTCTGGCGGAGGAGGAACTGATCGGCGCTGCCGACGCGCCGCGGCGCGAGACGGCGGAAGCGTGGCTGGCGCCCACAGCCGTCGATCTGCTGCGTCCAGCCAAAGATGCATTCGGAAATTTCGAGTACTACACCGTTTCGCCGGCGGCCGCCGCTCGTCAGGCCGCATCGCTCGACGAAGTCCGGCATTTCGCGGTCGTCGCGACCGCGCCGTTTCTGGCAAACGATCTCTCCACGACTTTTCGCTATCGCCGCACGGACGCAAATTACGACGTGCCATCCGTCGGCAGCGATGATCGAGACGCGACGGGCTACAGCCTCAGCGTCAACGCACTGGCCGGCAACCGCGCGGTCATTATCGCTGAGGTCCGCCACGATGACGATCTGCGGCACGGATACGGCGTCGCACCCGCGCGGCCGGAAGACGCTTCATGGAAGAGGCGCGACACGTATAACGTCGCCGACGTTCGTCTCGCGCGGCTGGACGGGCAACTTCAGGCCCACGGCGCCGCGTTCGTTCGCGAGGTCGACCTGCAACCTCTTGTTTCTGCGACGCAAGTAAGTCTCGACGAGTCAGGTCGCTGGCGGGCCGGCGAGACCAGTCGGGTCCGGACGACGGGTGGAAGCCTCGACGTTTGGGGCGCTCTGCTCAATCCATTGCGGCGCTTCGCACTGAAGCCGCGGGATGAAACGGAACAGGCGGAGAGCGGTTCCATCGGCGGCCGGTGGACAATCACGACCGGACTGAGCTTGCGTGGTGCATCGGTCAGTGAACATCGGGCATTCGGCAGCGACGACGTAGTTGTCTTTCCTGCGAGCGAGATTGGCGCGCCGACCGCTGTCGCGCGCGTTTTCCGCGGTGATCGCGGAGATTACAACCTTGCCGATGTCCTCGGCTGGGTCGCTCCTGGCTACTCTGGCGACTGGTGGTCAGCGTCGGCAGGCGCGCGGCTGCGCCTGCAGTCGGGCCGCGGCCGCGGCGAGAAGGACGATCAGACTGTGACGTGGAGGAACCTGCTCCCGTTCGCACGAATCGAAATCGCGCATAACGGGAATGACGCGTCGAATCCTCGATCCCTGTTCATCGCGGAATTCAATCGGTATGCGTCCACATTTCCGGTCAGCGTCGTTCGGTGGGCGAGCAGCCGTTCGGCGGATTACATCGATTACGCATTCGCCGATGTGGACAGCGATGGCATGCTCGATCCTGCAGAGCGGGACGCAGCCGTGCCCCTTCGTTCGTTCGGTGAGACGCGCGTGGGAGAAGCCGCCACGCGAAGCATCGGCAGCCGTTCGGCGGAAACTACTGATGAAGTGACGATCGGCTTCCGACGCGAGATCCTTCCAAAGAAGATCCTGAGCGACGTCAGGATCTGGGCGACCTTCCAGCGGATCACAAACGTACTCGAGTTCCGGCCCTTTGTTGAAAACGGAGAAGGTGAACGTCCGGCACGCCGTGGCGACTACGTCTTCGACCGCAACGTCATCGAGGGCGTGCCCCTGTATACGTTGACGAACGGTCTTCGCTTCAGCGGCGGCGGTGCCATCGTGAACGGCGATCGCGAGCGCCGCAATGCGGCGGTGACGGGCGAGATCTCCACCGCACCTCGCCGTGGGATCACGTTCCGCGCGTCCGCAACCGTCGCACGAGCCGAATGGCAGGTGGGCAAGGACTTCATCGCGTACGACGATCCGACACACGTGATCTCTAGCGTGAACGACGTGGGCCTGCTGACCTCCGATGCCAGCGGCTCATGGGGTGCCGTCACTTTTGTCGCCAACGACTTCCGGAGCATCGTCGCGCAGGGAAATCATTGGCGTTATCAGGTCGACGCGCTGTGTCCAGTGGCATTGCGGCACCGGTGGAACTTCAGCGTCGGCGCGACCATCGCGGGACGCGACGGCCTGGTGTACGAAGATTTCGTGACCGCACTCGGTCGCGACGGCGCGGTCCGTCAGGTCTCGATTGACGAGCGCCGGTTGCCGAGCCAGCACACACTCGATCTACGTCTCGAAAAGGTTTTCGGCGGCAGCCAAGGTTTTCGCACGGGTCTCCGGCTCGATTGCATCAACTGCACGAATCGCAGCGTCGTGACGCGCGTCATCAATCAGCGGAACAGCATCATCACAGGCTCGGATCAGGACGCCACCACGGGCCGCGCCATTCGTGTGGGGATGAAACTCTCCTGGCGTTGACGCTCCGCTATTCCCGCCGCGCGCTCTGCTCGCGCCACAGCGCCGCGTAAAGACCATTCGTCGCGAGCAGCGACGAATGGTCGCCGTGCTCCACGATGTGGCCTTTGGCCAGCACGTAGATGCGTTGCGCGTGCGCGATGGTGGAGAGGCGGTGCGCGACGAGGACGGTCATGCGGCGGTGCGCGCCAGACGTCGTCAGCGCGCGGATCGTTTCGGTGATCGCTTTCTCGGTGATCGAATCGAGGCTCGATGTTGCTTCATCGAAGATGATCAGCTCTGGTTCGCGCAGCAGGGCGCGGGCGATCGCGAGGCGCTGGCGCTCGCCGCCGGAGATCTTGATCCCGCCTTCACCGATCTTCGTTTCCAGGCCTTTGCCTCCGCGCTCGATGATTGGCAGCGCCGCGGCCTGGCGCAGCACTTCGATGCACTGCTCGTCCGTCGCGTTTGGGTTCACGAAGAGCAGGTTCTCGCGGATTGTGCCGGCGAAGAGCTGCGTCTCCTGCGTCACCAGGCCAATGCGTCCGCGCAGCGCTTCGGGATCCAATTCTTCGCTGTCGCTCCCGTTGATGCACAGCCGTCCTCGCGTCGGTCGATAGAGTCCGACGAGCAGCTTCACCAGGGACGTCTTGCCGGAGCCGGACGGACCGACGAAGGCGACGGTGTCGCCGGAGCGCAGATCGAGATTGATCTTTTCGAGCGACGGCTCGGTGGCCGACGGATAGGTGAAATCGATGTTCTCGAAAGCGATGAACGACAGTGGCGCGAGCGGCTTCGGATTGGCGGGCACCGGCGCGGAAGGGATGGCCAGCACCTCCTCCAGTTTCTCCATGCTCGCTTTCGCTTCCTGATACTGCGCGATGATCGCGCCGAGTTCCGCGAGCGGCGAGAAGACGGGGAACGAGTAGAAGAAGAGCGCGTAAAACTCGCCCAGCGTGATGCCGCGGTTGTACGCGAGCCACAGCATCAGGAAAAGCAGCGACGCGCGCGCCGTGTTGATGATCGTGCCCTGGAGGAAGCTGTAGAAGCGGATGAAGCGGACCTTCTTCAGCTCCAGATCGAGGATGCCCGTATTGACGCGATTGAGGCGCGCGATCTCCTGATGTTCGAGGCCGAGGGACTTCACCAGTTCGACGTTGCGCAGCGTCTCGGTTGTGGAGCCCGCGAGCTCCGCCGTCTGCGTCACGATCACGCGCTGCTGCGCTTTGATGCGGCGGCTGATGAAGAACATCAGGGTGCCGAGGGAGGGGGCGAGGAGGAGGTAGACAGTGCCGATGGCGGGATGGACGGTAAAGCCGTAGATCGTCACGAAGACGAGGCCCACCAGCGCGATGAAAACGAAGTTGATGAAGTTCGTGATCAGCGACTGCGCGTCGGAGCGCGCCTTCTGCATCTTCTGCAGGATCTCGCCGGAGCGCTGGTCTTCGAAGACGGAGTAGGGGAGCGAAAACGAATGCGAGACGCTCTGTTCGTACAGCTGCGCACCGGTGCGTTGCGCGATGACGTTGACGAAGTAGTCCTGAAAGTTTTTGGCGATGCGCGAGACGAGCGCCACGCCGACATACGCCAGCAGCAGGACGAGCACGCCCTTCACGAACTGATCGCGCGGCATGGTGCCGGCTTTCGTGGCGTAGCGATCGACGATCAGCCGGAAGACCTGCGGATCGAGCAGCGAGAAGACCTGATTGATGGTGGCCAGTACGAGCGCTGACAGCAGCAGCCGTTTGTAGCGGCCGAGGTAGGACGTGAGTAGGTTCATAAGCTCGGGCTCATGGTCTCATGCGCTACGCTCGCGATGACAATGAGCGCCATGCGATCTCGCGCAGCGAACGCCCTGCTGTTGCTCACGCTCATCACCGCGAGCCTTCCCGCATACGCCGCCGATCCCATCGGCGCGATCAAGCGCGAAGTCGTCCGCGATCTCGGCGACGCGCGCAGCATCGCCACGGAACCGACGCGCTGGGATCACCGCCGCTGGATCCGCTTCGCGGAAGGCGCGGCGCTCGTCGCCGTCGTGTCGCTCGCGGATCGCCGCACATCCGAGATCGTGCAAGCGAATCGCAACGACGCCACCGATCGCTTCGCCGATTTCGTCACGCCATTCGGCGGCGGCCGCGCCACGCAGGTCTCCGCGCTGCTCATCCTCGCCGGCGCGGCGTCCGGCCATCACAACCTGCGCGATGCGGGGCGCGACGCGCTGGAGTCGGAAGTCTTCGCTGTCGGCGTGCTCACGCCGCTGCTCAAACGCACCATCGGACGCGCGCGGCCGTTTCAGGCGCTCGGCGCATCGTCGTTGCATCCGTTCGACAATCGCTACGACAGCTTTCCTTCCGGTCACGCCACGAACGCGTTCGCCTTCGCCACCGCCGTGGCCGGCCATTACGACGGCTGGGCCGTGCCGACGCTCATGTATACGCTTGCCACGAGCGTGGCCGCCGCGCGCGTGAACGACAACGTGCACTTTGTCTCCGACGTCGTGGCCGGCGCGCTGATCGGCCGCGCCATGGCCAAAGGCGTTCTCGCGCGTCATCACACGCGAGCGAACCTGGCGTGGCAGGCCGTGCCGCTCGCGGAACGCGGCCGGTACGGCGTCGTCGTGCACATAGAATTGCGCTGACATGCGCCTGCTGCAGCTCACTCTCCTCATCGCCGCGCTGGCGCTGCTCGCATGTCTCGGCACCGTGCCGCTGATGGACGCCGATGAGGGGCGCAACGCGGAAGTGGCGCGTGAGATGGCGGTCACGAACGATTACGTGATGCCGCGCCTCGATGGGCTGCCGTATCTCGACAAGCCGATCGTCTACTTCGCCGCTGAAGCCGCCGCCATGGAAGTCCTCGGCCCCACCGAGCTCGCCGCGCGGCTCCCGTCGTATCTCTTCACGCTCGCCACCGCGGCGGTGCTGTTCTGGTTCGCGCGGCGCATCTGGCCGCGCGCGCCGGAAGCGCCGTATCTCGCCGCGATCATGTTCCTGGCGATGCCGCTCACCATCGCCTTCGCGCGCACCGTCATCTTCGACAGCGCGCTCACGTTCTTCACCACCGTCGCGCTCTGCGCGCTGTACGTCGCGATCGAAGAGCAGAATCGCCACTGGTCGATCGTGGCGTGGGCGGCCATGGGCTTCGCGATGATCACCAAGGGGCCGGTGACGTTCGTGCTCGTGCTCTTCGTGGCCATTCCGTACGCCATCGTGCGCAAAAACGCGCGCGTGTTGTTTCCGCTCCTCGGCCTCTTCGTATTCGCGCTGATCATCACACCGTGGCTGTATGGCGTGACGCAAGTGGTCCCTGAATTTCTGCGCTATGTGCTCGTCACCGAAACGGCGGAGCGCATGGCCACGAAAGCGCTCAAGCGCACCGGCCCGCCGTGGTACTTCCTCCCGTACCTTCTCGGCGGCGCACTGCCGTGGTCGCTCATCGCGCTGTTCTCCGCGAAGTCGATCCGCCGCCGCGATCCCGGCATCCTCTATCTGCTCCTCTGGATCGCCATTCCGTTCGTCTTCTTCTCGATCTCGCAGTCGAAGCGGCCGCAGTACATCCTGCCGCTGATGCCCGCCATCGCGCTGCTCGTCGCGCACTACTGGTCCGTGGCCAAAACGCGCGTCACCGCCATCATCATCACCATCCTCGGCGCGATCCTGCTCGCCTCGCCGCTCTTCCTCCATCACGCGAAGATGAAGCCGGAAGTGGCGGCCGTGGCCGACGACACCGCGCTCGCGCTGGGCGCGGCATTCCTGATCGGCGGCGTGCTCGCGCTGCTCTTCGCCAAGCGGCGCGAGTTCGCGCTCGCTGCACTGGCGCTGCCGATTCTGGCCATCCCGCTCGCGGCGACACCGCTGCTGCACGGCATCTCCGAACGCCGCAGCGCGAAAGGCTTCGTCGCGGAGCTCGCGCCGCATCTGCAGCCGCGGACGGAAGTGGTGGGCGTGGAAGCGTTCACCGGATCGATGGCCTTCTACCTGCGCCGCCCGATCACGGTCGTCACCGAAGATGCGAGCGAGCTGACGAGCAATTACCTCGTGCGGCGCTACGAGAAGTTCACGAGCAATCCGGCCTCGCCGCTGAAGCGGATGCCGTGGCTCGCCACAGCGCTTGCCGATCGCCAAACGCCGCGCGTCTACATCGTGCGCAATGACGACAAAGCGCATCGCGCGCTGTTCGAATCGCGCGGCTTTCACGTCGTCGCGGACAGCGTGCACCACGTCGCCTACGCGCGCTGAAACGCACGCGACGCCGTCGCATACAATCGCGCCCGCGGATGTGCGGAATCTACGGAGTCATCTCGGGCGGCGGCGCCGCTCTTCGTTTCCCCCACGTGCCTGATGCGATGGGCGATGCGTTGCGGCATCGCGGACCCGACGGACGCGCCACGTTCACGCGCGCGGACGCGATCATCGGCACCGAGCGGCTGCGCATCATCGATCTGCACGAGCGCGCCGATCAACCGTTCGCCGCGCCGGGCGGACACGTCTGGCTCGAAGCGAACGGCGAGATCTACAACGCGCCGGAGATTCGCGCGCGCTATCCCGAATATCCGTTTCGCTCCGGCTCCGACGTCGAAGCGATCCTGCCGCTCTATCTCGAGCACGGCGCCGACGCCATTCCGATGCTCGACGGCATGTTCGGCCTGGCCATCTGGGACAACCGCACGCGCACGCTGATCCTCGCGCGCGACCGCGCCGGCGAGAAGCCGCTCTTCTACACGCGCATCGGCGGCGAAGTGCTGTTCGCGTCCGAGCTGCAGTGCCTTCTGCGCCATCCCGAGCTCTCCCGCACTCTCGACGAAGTCGCCATCGCCGAGTACCTCCGCCTCGGCTACATCCCCGAGCCGCGCACGCCGTTCGCCGCGATCCGCCGCGTGCCCGCCGGCGCATTCATTCGCTTTCGCGAAGATGGCGATGGCGAGATCGTGCGCTACTGGGATCCGTCGTCGTTCGTCATCGAGCCGCGCGATGCACGAGCCGCCGTGCGCGACGTGCAGCGCCTCGTGGAAGAAGCGGTGACCAAGCAGGTCATGAGCGACGTGCCGGTCGGCGTCTTCGTCAGCGGCGGACTCGATTCGTCGATTCTGGCGACGCTCGCCTCGAATGTGATCGGCGTCGATCGCGTGCACACGTTCTCCGCGGCGTTCGCGGAAGAGTCGTATGACGAGAGCGGCGATGCCGCGCAGCTCGCGAAGAAGATGCGCACGAAGCACGTGCCGGTGCCGATCAACGAGCAGACGCTGCGCGAAGCGCTGACGAACGTCACCACGCGCGTCGCCGAGCCGCTCGCCGATCCCGCCATCCTGCCGACCTTCCTTCTGGCGCGCACCGCGCGCGAGCATGTGAAAGTGATCCTCTCCGGCGAAGGCGCCGACGAGTTGTTCGGCGGCTATCCCACCTACCTCGGCCACAAGATCGCACCGATGTACGACGCGATGCCCGGCCCGTTGCGCCGCGCCGTGCGGCGCGCGGCGTTCGCGCTGCCGGCCTCGGGCAAGAAGGTGACGGTCGAGTTCCTGCTCAAGAAATTCGTGAGCGATGCGGAGCGGCCGTGGATCGAACGGCATCTGGCGTGGTTCGGCAGCGGCCTTTCGCCGCATGTCCACGCACGCGCGCCGCGCGAGCTGCCGGAGTTGCCGGACGGCGCGCTGTCACGTGATGCGCTCGCCGGCGCGATGCTCGTCGACTACCGCAGCTATCTGCGCGACAACCTGCTGGTGAAAGTCGATCGCGCCACCATGCTCTCCAGCGTGGAAGCGCGCGCGCCATATCTCGATCGCGATCTCACGCGCTACGCGCTCACGCTGCCGACCAATCTGCGCGTGCGCGGCTTGACGACGAAGTGGGTGCTGAAGAAAGCGGCGGAGAAGTGGCTGCCTAAGGATGTGATCTATCGCCGCAAGCGCGGCCTCTCGGTGCCGGTGGCGAACTGGATCAATCGCGGTCTGCGCGAAGACGTCGATCGTCTGCTCGCGCCGGAGCGGTTGCGCTCGCAGGGAATCATCAACGAGCGTTACGCCGGCACTCTGCTGGCCGAGCATCGCTCCGGACGTGCCAATCACGCCAAGGCGCTGTGGGCGCTGATCATCCTGCAGTACTGGATCGACAACTGGGCGTCGTGACTCAGTTCGGCGGCTCGGCGACGCGCAGCTCGTCGAGCTGGCCGGCGGCGTAAATGCCCGCTTTCTCGTACGCGCGCACGCAATCGCGCACGATGTTGCCGAGCTCTCCGACCTCGAACGGTTTGCGCAGGACGCCGGCGACGATCTGCGGATCGACCTGCTTGAAGCGCTGATCGGCGTAGGCGCTGACGACCAGCACCACCGGCTTCACGAGCGGCGGATTCTTGGCCAGCCAGTCGATCACGCCGAAGCCGTCCATGCGCGGCATCATCAGGTCGAGCAGGATCACAGGATATTCGCGCTCGCGGAGTCGCTCGATGGCTTCGATGCCGTCGGCGGCGGCGTCGATCTCGACGCGCTCGCGGCGCACGATCGTGGTGACGAGTTGACGGATGGCCTGGTCGTCATCCGCGAGCAGTACCCGTGCTTGTTTGAGGGCGGTTGTGGTCATGATGTCGAACTGCGAATAATGAAATTCGTGTGCCAGCGAATTCGCCCGAAAATTGGCCGTTTTTCGAGCAATTCCGGTAGCTACATCACGAGCGGCATGATGTTGCCGACCGCCCAGACGCCGCCGCGGGAGCCGAGGGGAATCCAGTACCAGGTGGCGGAATCGCCGGCGAGCGAGACGCGGGCGAACATGCCAGATTCCTGATTGGCGAACGGATTCGGAATCGGCGCGGAGAGCTCCACGACGAGCTGATCCGCCTGATGCGAGGGGGCGGCGAGCGGCTGCCAGTCGCACGAGCCCTGATGAATGGTGAGCGGGATGGCCTTCCCGCCCGTCCGCAACGCCTCCGCTGCGCGCATGGCGTCGGCGCGTTTCTGCGTGGCGTGGCCGAGGGCGCCGAGGGATTCGTTGGTGGCGAGAGGCTGGGTGGTGGAGACGATGGCGATCGTGCCGGAAGCGACGGCATCGGCGCGCAAACGCGAACAGAGCGCATCGACCACTCCCGCCGGAACGACGTCCCACTGCGGAGCCGGAACCGCCGGCAGAAGCGAAGAGGAGGAACAGGCCGCGGCGAGAAGAGCGATGGCAGGGAGGGAGGAGAGTCTCATGCGGGGGGAATGGTAAGGGAGGCAGTGGTTAGTCGTGAGTGATTCGTGCGTCGAGAGAGTGATTAGTGGTTAGTGGTTAGTGATTAGAGTGCGGCTGCACGCGTGGGGCGGTGACTTGTCGTTAGTGATTAGAGCGCGGCTCGCGGCGTCTTGCCGAGAGCGTCGTTCGCGCCAACTAATCACTAACCCCTAATCACTAATCACTAAAACACAAGCCGCAACTGCGGCCGCATCTTCAGCTCGAAAAACTCACGCACCTCGGAAGCCGGCTTCTTCGTCACCAGCTCGCGCGGCGAGTCTTCGTACCAATCGGTGGGGAAGTAGCGCGTGTACATCTGCTGCGTGAAGCGGCGGCAGAGGAGGGCGATGATGCCGATGTCGGTCTCGCTGCGGATCACGCGGCCGGCCGACTGCACGACGCGCGTCATGCCGGGGATGAGGTACGCGAACTCGAAGCCTTCGCCGTACATTTCGTCGTAATACTGCTTGAGCAGCTCCTGCTCGAACGACACTGACGGCAGCGCCGGCCCCACCACCACCACGCCCGAGAGCATGTCGCCTTGGTAGTCGATCCCTTCCGCATACATGCCGCCGGAGACGGCCAGGATCAGATTGCCGCGCTTGGGGCGATCGCGCAGGATGTCCAGGATCGCGTTGCGCTCGTAATCGGTCATGTCGTTGCGCTGGATCATCACGCGCTTCTGCATCGGCGGCATGCGATCCGATACTTCGCGCAAGAACGCGTAGCTCGGGAAGAGCGCCAGGAAGTTGCCGTCGTGCGCTTCGCTGATCTGCGCGACGTTCTGCGCGATGCCGTCGTAATGCGCTCCGCGGTTCTTGTACGTCGTATCCACCTCGGGCACGATCACGATCTTGCGGTTCTCGCGCGGGAACGGCGAGGGGAGCGAGAGCTCGGCGGTGCGGTTCGCGTCGAAGCCGAGGGTCTTGCGGTAAAAGTCGAACGGCTCGAGCGTGGCGGAGAGGGCGATGGTGGCGTGCGCCGACTCGAAGATCTTGCCGAGGAACTTCGACGGATCTTTGCAGAAGATCTTGAGCTTCAGGCCGTCCTGCGTCCGCTCGATGAGATGCGCGAACTCGTCGCCGCGCTCGGTGAGCAGGTTCGTGAACTTCACCAGGCGGAAGTAGAAGTCGATGAGCGGGTCTTCTTCTTCGGCGATGCGGTTGTCGATCTTCCAGCCGATGTACTCGAGAAGGATGCGCTCCCATTCGATGCGCTGCTCGAAGAACAGCTCGCGATCTGGCTCGCACAGCGCGACACGCGCGGGCGCGGCGGGCTTCGGCGCGCTGTATTCGTCGGCGTAACGATCATCGGTGTTCTCTTCGAACGCATTCGCCGCCAGCTCGTGAAAGTGCGCGCGCAGCGTGTCGAGCAGATTGTCCCAGCCGTCGATCCAGCAATTGCGGCCGCGCAGATGATTGGCGATCAGATCGAACGACGACTCCAGAATTTCGGGCGAGTAGTAGCCGCGGCCGCGATCGACGAGGTTGTGCGCTTCGTCCACGACGAGCACGCAGTCGCCGTAATCGTTCTCCTGCTGGTACGCCTTCAGGCCGACGTACGGATCGAAGATGTAGTTGTAGTCGCAAACGATGACGTCGGCTTGATCGATCAGCTCCAGCGAGACTTCGAACGGGCAGACCTCATGCTCGCGCGCCAGCTCGAACGTGACGTCGGGATCGAAGTAGCTCATCGACGTGACGAGGTGCGAGAGCAATCCGGACTTTTGCATCTTCGCCGAGTACTGCGCGGCGAACGGGCAAAAGTCCTCGTGGCAGATCATCTCCGTGTGCGCGCACATCTTCTGTTTGGCGCGGATGCGCAGCACGCGGAACGAGCCGTCGTTGAGGAGGCGCAGCGCGGCGACGGCCGCTTCCTGCTGCAGCGTCTTCGACGTGAGGAAGAAGAGCTTCTTGCCGAGCTTCAACGATTGCTTGATGGCGGGGTAGAGCGCGGCCATCGTTTTGCCGATGCCGGTGGGCGCGGAGACGAGCAGCGATTCCTTCTGCCACACAGCGCGCGCCACGGCGGAGATCATCTCTTCCTGCCCGGGACGGACGACCTGGAAGGGGAACTCCAGCGCGCTCGCGAAGGCGCGCTTGGCCACGCGCAACGCCTCGGCCGTCTCCAGGTTCTCGATCATTTTCGAGAGGCTGGCGTCGAGCGCGCCGGCGACACGCGCGCGATCGAACTCCGCGTCGATGGTCTTGGCGTCGTTCGTGACGAGATCGATCAGCACGAGCTGCGGCGCGAATGCAAATCCGCTGAAGTCCGGCTGCTCGCACAAAAAGTAGGCGTACAGCATCAGCTGGAAGAGATGGCGCTGCAGCTTTTCGGAGCGATAGAGCGCTTCCAGCTCCAGATCGAAGTGAATCGACTTCACTTCTTCGATGACGACGCGCTTCGCTTCCTTGTCGACCGAGAGCCCGTCGATGCGGCCGGTGATGGTGATGCCCCAGCCGCCAATGATCGTGCGATGCACGACGTGCACTTCGGCGCGGTAATGCGGATCTTCATTGGCGCGCTGTTCGGCGCGGCGCGAATGGATGTCCTGCCCGATCCACATGCGGCGGAAGCCGTCGCCGCGCTCCACGCCGATGCGGCGGTACGTCGATTCGTAAACGAGATCGCCGACCGCACAGACGATCTCCCGTTTCTCGTGGTCGACGCGCATGAGTTATTGGAGTTTACCAGCCCGGATGCGCGCGCGAACGCGATCCGCTCACAACTTCTCGACCACTTCTCCCACCACGAACGCGTCGTGCTCGCCGTCGCGATACGGGCTCAGCGAGAGCGCCGGCTCCTCCACTTTCAGCGAGAGGCGATCGTAGATTTCGCGCACGTTGTCCTTCTGGCGCAAAAGCGATTCCGCCGTCAGCTCGCCTTTGAGCGAGAAGAGGCGCTGGAAGTCGCCGCGCGGCAGGCGCAGCGGGCGGCGCACGTCGTCAGAGCGCGGATCCCATTCGCCGATCAGCACTTCGTCGTCGACGTCATCCGATTCCGTGCGCACGCAGATCACGAGCTCCGGCTCGATCATTCGCTCCGTCGTGGTGGTGTTGTCAATTCCTTCCACCATGGCGAGAGGGACGTTGTCCGTGTCGTGATGGTGAAACTCCTGCCGGATCAGCAGCGAAAGCGCCTCGGTCGATTGCAGCAGCACCGCCTCCGCTTCGCCCGGCGCGAACGGCACGAGCTCGACGACGTCGATGTTGTCGAGGCCTTTCAGCGAGACCATGCCCAGCAGCCTGCAGCCGACGAATTCCACGCCTGGTAGAGCGGGCGAGAAGCCGATGTAGTTCCCCCACGGCGAGGAAATGCGATACAGCGCCAGCGCTTCGTTGGCGATCTCGTTCGACAGCTCCTGCAGCAGCGCCATCGACGCGACGATCCCTTCGTTCACGAGATGGCCGTTGCCGTCGAGGTACGCGTAGAACTCGCGCGCGTGCTGCGTGTGATCGATGACGTCCACGCCGCGCGCGAGCGGCGCGAAGAACTGCTGCACCTTCGTCTGCTCGTAGCCGTGCGCGATGAGGAACGAGGCGACTTCCTCGATCTCTTTGTTCGCCTTGCCGGTGGTGAGGCGCGACAGCTCCACGATGCCAGGCCCGTAAAACTCGGTGATCCGTTCGTTCGTTTCCGACGACGTTTTCATCGGCAGCAAACGGTAGTAGCCGAAGTTGCACGCCACGCGCAGGCCTTTGTTGAACGCGAAGCCTTTGCGCTTCATCTCGGAGTAGAAGCGCTGGATTTCCAGCGCCGCGCGCACGAGGCGCAGCGCGCGGCGGGTCGTGTAGAAGGCGCCATCGCCGAGAAACTTTTCGAATTGGAGAAGGTGACGCTGGGCGATGCCGTCGAGCTTGCGCTGGAAGAGCAGCATCTGGCGGTACGAGCGGATCTCTTCCTTGCCGCCGGCGCGGCGCAGATTGCCGAGCGTTTCGGAGAACGCGGAGATGTCGTAGATCAGTCCGAAGCGATAAACCATCGGATCGACCACGCCCGGCTTGCCGAAATCCATCGGCCGCGTGGACCGCGAGTACGTCATGCCGTTGCGCCGATCGGCGGCCACGATCTGGCCATCGCCCAGCGTGGCCATCCAGGAGATGCCGCGGCGCAGCTGATTGAGCACCGCGAATTCGCGCACGCGCCGCGCGATGAGCTGCAGCTGTTCGCGCTCTTCGCGCGTGATCGCGTTCTGCACGGTGGGGTGATCGAAGAGAAACGCTTCGAACCTCGCATCGAGCATCAGCGCGAGCGTGATGCCCTGATCGGGATTCGCGCCGAAGAGCGGCAGCGCCGCGCGGAACGTGCGCTCGCGATTGAGGATGTCGGATGCGGTGGTGCGCAGCCGCTCCATCGAATCGCGGAAGGCCTGGAAATCGCGGCGCAGGTAGCCATTCAGGAACGACCGCAGCTCGCGCAGATCGGGTCCGACAAATTCTTCGGTCAGGATCAGCACGTCGTCCTGGAGCAGTCGGAAGAACTGCAGGCTGCGTTGTTCTTCGCCTTCCAGCAGCGCGGCCGCTTTCGCGGCGATCTGCGTCAACTGTTCGCGCGTCTCGCTGGCCCAGCGCGAATAGATGCGGTACTTCAGCGTGTCGCCGATGGCGCGGCCGGCTTGCGCGTCGAGCGTGCTGACGCGGCGCGGGATGCTCGCGAAGTGGCGCGAGAGATCGAACGAATGCGCGAGCCAGAAGACCGCGTGATAGTCGGCCAGGAGGTTCGACATCATCGCGTTCTCGGCCACGCGCATAAGCTGGCCGACGTACGCATTGAACGCGACCTGCGCTTTCTCTTTCGCGGACGAAGCGCGGTTCACCTGCCACGGGATCTCTTCCGTCAGCCAGCGGTCGAGCTTCTGCTCGAGCTCCTTCATCACCGGCGATTCCGCGACGGGAAAGCCGAGGGAGGGGGGCTGGGTTTCGTCGGCGGGAAAGACTTTGTAGGGCTGGGGCAGCACCGTTTCCAGTTTCGGAAAGAGCTCGGCCACCATCCGCCCGTAATCGGACGGAAGGAGAAACGTGGCAGCATCGGGCCGCTGCGTGAGGTACGACACGATCGCGTTCGTCATGACTGGCGATTGGGCGCGGGAAGTATATCTGCGGGCGCGCTGCTAAACTGGCGGCGATGTCCAACCTCGCCTCCGTCCCCGCCATCCCCGCGAATTGCCCGCAATGCAACGGCACGGGTTGGGTCACGGTGTCATCCGACGCGAATCGCGCGGTGGCTTGCGGATGCCAGGGCACGTTGCGGCGCCAGCAGCGCATGGTGGCGGCGCACATTCCGAAGCGTTACGAGCACTGCACGCTCCAATCGTTTCGCGACAAGTCGGAGCCCGCGCTGCGCGTGGCCAAGCAGCGCGTGGAAGCGTTCATCGATCTCTGGCCGAACACCGACGATCAGCGCGGCCTCCTGCTCGTCGGCGGCTGCGGCACGGGTAAGACGCACCTGGCCGTGGCCACGCTGAGCGAGATCATTCGCTGCAACAAACCGGGACGGCTGCTCTTCTCGAACTTTCAGGATCTGATTCAGGAGATCCAGGCGTCGTTCGATCCGGACTCGCCGGTCAGCAAGTCCGATCTTCTGCGCCCGCTGCTCGAAGCCGACCTGCTCGTGCTCGACGAGCTGGGATCGCAGAAGCCGACGCAGTTCGTCCAGGACATCCTCTACTACATCATCAACACGCGCTATAACGAGCGGCTCGCCACGATCTTCACAACGAACTACTTCGATACGCCGGCTGATGCGAAGGAAGAGAGCCTGACGCTGCGCATCGGCACGCGTCTGCGCAGCCGGTTGTACGAGATGACCACGATGGTCGAGTTCACCGGCGCGCGCGACCACAGGCTCTACCGGCGGAACGTGCTGTGAAGCGCGGCGTCATCGACACGCTCCGCCGCGCGCTCGATAGCGTCCTCGCCAACTGGCCTCTCCTGCTCCTTCGCGCCGCGGAGGTTTTCCTCGCCTTGGTCGTGGTCGTCGGCGGCGTGCTCGTGCTCGCCGTGCAACTGCTCGTCTCCCTCGGCATCTCCTTCCGCGACATGCCGACGCCCGAAAGCATGCAGGAAGCGATGGTCATGCTCGCGCAGCGCTGGACGCTCGCGATCTACTCGCTGCTGATCGTGTTCGGCATCGCGCTCGTGCTGATGGTGCTGCATTCGTTCGTTCAGGCCGGCTGTGCGCGCGTGTACGCGGACGCGGAGCGCATCGCCGGCGATGGCGTGACCGGTCCTCGCCAGCGCTTCGCGGTCTTCTCGATGGATCGCTTTCTGGCCGGCGCGAAGAGCGGCTGGTGGACCGTCTTCTGGATCTACAACCTCGGCTGGGGCGCCGCTTCCATCGTGCTGCTCGTGCCGCTGCTGCCGACCATCGTGGCCATGCTCGTCTTCCACGACGCGCCGCAGGCCGCCCTCATCGCCGGCTGCCTCGGCGTCGTCGTGACGCTCTTCCTTTTCCTGCTCGTGGCCGTGGTGGCCTCGGTCTGGACGACTCGCGCGATCACGTCGTGGGCAGCACGCGCGTTGAATGCGCGCGCGGCGTTGTCGGATGCGTGGGCGGCGCTGCGCGGCGATCTCGCGCGACATGTTGTGATCGCGCTGGCGCTGTTCGTGGTGAGCATCGCCGGCTCGTCGTTCTTCGCGTCATTCTCGCTCTTCGCAGGCCTCGGCGAAGCGGTGGGACGCCACGCCGGTCCGGTGATGTTCTTCACCTTTCCGCTGCGCATCGTCGGCTCGCTGCTGAATGCCGCGTTTTCGGCGGGGATGAACGCATGGTTCCTCGCGGCGTACGCGGCGCTGGCCGTCGAGAGCACGCAGCCGCGCGCGTAAGCACGCCGCGCTACACTGCGCCGCGATGACGTCGTACGCCTCGTTCTTCTCCCACGATGCCGCGAACATGCGCCCGTCTGCGATTCGCGCGTTCGCGAAGCTGATCAACGATCCGAAGATCATTTCCTTCGCCGGCGGCGTGCCGAATCCCGACACGTTTCCGTCCGATGACATCGCCGAGATCGCCGCGCGCGTGATCCGCGAGAACCGCACCACCGCGCTGCAATACGGACCGACGCGCGGACTGCCGCGGCTCTGCGAGTTCATCGCCACGCTTTGCCGCGAGCGCGGCATGAACGTGACGGCGGCGGACGTGCTGACGACCACCGGCTCGCAGCAGGCGCTCGATCTGATCGCGCACACGATCCTCGATCCGGGCGACGTGGTGGCGGTGGAGCTGCCGACGTACATCGGCGGCTCGGCGTCGTTCTTCGCACGCAGTGCGGAGCTGGCGGGCGTGGCGCAGGATGAAGAGGGAATCGTCCCGGAATCGCTGCGCGCGCTGGCGTCGTCGCGGCGCATCAAGCTGCTCTACACGATCCCGAACTTTCAGAATCCATCGGGACGGCTGATGACGCAGGCGCGGCGTGAGGCGGTGCTGGCGCTCGCGGAAGAATTCGATTTCCTGGTCATTGAAGACGATCCGTACGGCGAGCTGGTGTACGTGGATGATGCGGACACCACCGCCATGAAATCCCGCGACGCACACGATCGCGTCATCTACCTCGGCTCGTTCTCGAAGGTGCTCGCGCCCGGCTTGCGCTGCGGCTGGATCGTCGCGGCGCCGGCGCTGCTGGAGAAGCTGGAGATCGCGAAGCAGGCGGCGGATCTCTGTTCGGGCATGCTCGATCAATCGATCGTCGACGAGTTCTGCGCGCGCGGCTCATTGCGGCCGCAGATCGCCAAAGTGCGCGACTTTTATCGCGGCAAGCGCAACACGCTCATCGCGTCACTGCAAGAACATTTCGCGACGCGCGCGGAGTGGACGCCGGGCGACGGCGGTCTGTTCGTTTTCATGACGCTGCACGAGAACATCGACACCGCGGCGCGCGTGGCCGATGCTGTGGCGAATGGCGTCGCGTACATCCCCGGCGCGCCGTTCTTCGTCGACGGCAGCGGCACGAACACGATGCGGCTGACGTTCGCGAAAGAGAGCGACGAACGGATTCGCGAAGGCGTGGCGCGACTGGCCGCTACGCTTTAGCGGATTCCTGCACCACCGAAAGGATGTTGCCCGCCGGGTCCTTGAACCAGGCGATGCCGGCCGGCCCGCGTCCTTCGCTGCGCATGATCCCTTTCGCATCCGTCTTCAGATCGGGCAGGTCGTATTGCTCGAACGTGACGCCCTGCTTCTTCAGGCCGTCCACCGCCGCATCGATGTCATCCACGATGAAGTTCAACACCGTGAACGTCGCGGGCTGGTGATCCGGCTTCGGGTAAAGAAATCCGGCGCCGCCATCGGACATCGTGAGGCTCAATCCTTCGGGCGTCTGTTCGGCTTTGATGCCGAGGATGTCGCGGTAGAAGTTCTCCACGGCGGCGATGTCGGTGACGGAGTAACTGAAGAACGCTTTGCTGTGTTGCAACATGGGGAAAGCGGCAGCAAGTGATGTGCCCGGCTCCGCGCGGCGTTCGCTACGTCGCGATCCGAAAGTCGCGTCCTTCGCGGCGCCAGAGCAGCGCGCTGATCCACCACCGGCCGTCGCGTTCGAAGAGTTGCATGCTCTTCACCGCGCGAAAGAGCACGGCGCCGTCACGCGTGGCGCGCGCTTCGTAGATGCTCAACACGTGCGCGATGCCGGCGAACTGCTGCACTTCGCGCGACACTTCGCTTTCCCAGAAACTCGGCAGCCGGCCCGCGGCCATCATCGTTTCGAGGTCGTCGCGGAAGGAGCGCGGGTCGAACTCGAAGACGCCGTCGTCGTTGACGCGCACGAGGCGCGCGTTCGGCGCGAGCACGTTCGCCAGCAGGTTCCAATCGGGAGACTGACCCGGAGCGAAGCAGAGCGCCGCGTAGAGCGCGTGGATGGCGCCGTCGAGTGTCATGCGCACTCGGATGATAGTGGGCCAGCGATCGCGAGTGGCTATAGCTGCGCCCCAAGAAGTGGCTATTGTGCCGCCGCGCGCGCGAACGCTATAGCCTCGGCATGATCACGAAACGCCTCTTTTTCTGCGTGTTGTTCGCGGCCACGCTCGCGGTATCCGCTTTCGGCGCCGACGCACCGGCCGCCGTCGGGCAGCACGATTTCGATTTCGAGATCGGCACGTGGAAGACCGCGCTGCGTCGCCGCCTCCATCCGCTGACCGGTTCGAACGAGTGGGTGGAGATGAAAGGGACGACCGTGGTGCGCGAAGTGTGGAACGGCCGCGGCGTCATCGTGGAGCTGGACGTCGAAGGCGCGGGCAGCCACTTTCAGGGACTCAGCCTCCGTCTCTTCAATCCGCAAACGCATCAGTGGAGCCTGCACTACGCGAACATCCGCGACGGCGAGCTGACCACGCCCACCGTCGGCCAATTCAAAAACGGCCGCGGCGAGTTCTGGAGCCTGGAAACGCTCGACGGCCGTCCCATCATCGTGCGCTTCGTCATCTCCGACATCACCGCCAACTCCTGCCACTTCGAGCAGGCCTTTTCGAACGATGGCGGCAAGACGTGGGAAGTGAATTGGATCGCGGACGACACGCGCGTCAAGCCGTGACGCGCGGCATCAATGGAGATAGCGCGACACCGGCACGAGGCAAACATCGGGATGATCGGCAGCGAGGTCGCTGAGGATCTTCACGTGGCCCGCGCCGATGAGCAGCACGATGCGATCGGACGGCGTGGTCGCATCGAGGATGTTCGTGAAGATGCGGAAGTTCCGCTTGTACCAGTTCGTGACGAGATCCGTCTGCTCGTACAAAGCCACGCCGTCGCCGGGCCGCAGGTTCGACATCACGTCCCACTGATGATTCATCGCCGCGCGCGACGGCTCGTTCAGATACGCCAGGTGTTGCGCGAGCGTGTGCGTGGCGAGATGTTGATCGTCTTTCGCGATCTGCTTCTGCACCGCGTTGATCAGTGCTGATTCGGCCGCGTCAGGTTCGGGCGACGGCGCAGTGGTCGCCGTTTTCTTTTTCTTCGGCTCGTGACGGTCGATCGGCGTGAGGCCGTCCATCCACATCGGATAGTCGACCGGCGTCAGCGCATCGAGCTCGCGCTGCTTCGCCAGGCGGAAGCCGATCTGCTCGATCTCGTTCATGCCTACCGTGTACGTGCCTTTGCGCCACTCCGCGTAGCGATCGTTCCAGACCGTGCTGTTGCGCGCCGATTCGATGGCGATCTTCGTCGGCCGGAATTGCGCCAGCTGGTCGACCAGCTCCGCCACCTGCGCCTGCCGCTGCGGCGTATCCATCACCACGTCGCGATTCACCGAATCCTGGCCGGACGGCTTCATGTGAAATGTGCCGAGGATGAGGAGGGGACGCTTGCCGGGGGCGCAGCCGTCGGTGGGCTGAGCCGTCACATGCAGCGATGCGGAAAGGGCAAGCGCGAGGAGCAGTGTTCGCATCTGCCACGATACGAGGCGAACGCGCGAGTTGTTTCCGTTTGCGCGCGTCGGATCACCACTTCGTCGGATAACTCCCCAGCACCTGCACCGTCTCCGCCATCGCCGTCAGATTCTCCAGCGCTCGCGCGATGTGTGGTTCGTCGCGCCGCCCGATCAGATCGAGATAGAACGCGTACTCCCACGGCCTCCCTTCGACCGGACGCGATTCGATCTTGGCGAGATCGATGTCGAACATGGCGAAGGCGCCGAGGGCGCGGTGGAGGCTGCCGGGTTGATTGGGGACGCGGAAGACGAGCGACGTTTTCCAGCGCCGCGCGGGCTCCTGCACAGGAAGCGATCTCGAGGCATGCGTCAGTAAGAGGAAGCGCGTGAAGTTCTGCGCGTGATCTTCGATGCCCGGCGCGAGCACGTTGCCACCGTACAGCGTGGCCGCTTCGGCGGAGGCGATGGCCGCTTCTTCGTCGCTGTCGCGTTCGAGCACGAGGCGCACGGCGCCGGCGGTGTCGTGCACCGGCACCGCTTCCACGCCGCGCAGGTCGCGCAGAAAGCGTCCGCACTGCGCGAGCGCCACCGGATGCGAGTAGACGCGGCGGATACCTTCCAGCGTTGCGCCGCCGCGTGCGATGAGGTTGTGCACGATGCGCAGATTTGTTTCGCCCGCCACCGTCAATTGCGATGCGAGCAGCAGGTCGTAGTTGCGATGGATCGAGCCCGCGAGCGAGTTCTCGATCGGCGCGACGCAGCAGTCCGCCGCGCCCTCGCCGACGCTCGCGAACATCTCTTCGAAAGAGCGGCACGGGAGGAGCGCGACGTCGTGGCCGAGGAGGCGGGTGGCGGCTTTTTCACTGAAGGCGCCGCGCTCGCCCTGGAATGCTGTGGTGATCGTGTTCATCGAATTTTCCTTTCGCGCAAAAACAAAAAGGCCCGCTCCTGGATCTCAGGAGCGGGCCTCGAATGAGGGTCTTGGTTCGCGACTAAACGAGCAGCGCGTCCGCTCCGGAAGGGAGCGGGTTAAATCGAGTGGAAATGCGCGCGGCGCGATGCATCGTGGCGATGAGTATACGGTAAACTTCCGGCACCACAATCGGAGGGATCCCCAACCTTGGACTCACATCGCGGCGGCTGGATTGAAATCATCGCCGGAGGCATGTTCTCCGGAAAATCGGAAGAGCTGATTCGTCGTCTGCGCCGCGCCGTCATCGCACGGCAGCGCGTGCAGGTCTTCAAGCCGATCATCGACGACCGCTTTGCCACAGACGAAGTGGTGTCGCGCGACGACCGCCGCCTGAAAGCGTATGCCATCGCCACGAGCAACGAGCTTCTCTCGCGCGTCGAAATCGGCGTGCAGGTGGTGGGCATCGACGAAGTGCAGTTCTTCGATGCCGGCGTGGTCGAAGTCTGCATGCAGCTCGCGGATGCGGGCATCCGCGTCATCGCCGCCGGTCTCGATCAGGATTACATGCGGCGCCCGTTCGGTCCGATGCCCGCGCTGCTGGCGGTGGCCGAGGAAGTGTCGAAGATGCATGCGGTGTGCGTGCGGTGCCGCGGCGCGGCGCACTACTCGCAGCGCGTCTCCGGCGGCAACGCGCAGGTCGAAGTCGGCGACTCCTCGTATGAAGCGCGTTGCCGCGCCTGTTTCGAGTCGTATCACGCGTTGCCGGAGCAGGAGCCGGCGGTGCAGCTGACGATTCCGCAGCCGGTCGCTGGAAACGCGTGACGCGCATCCCGCGCCGACCCCTGTCCGGCCGGCGCGCCCATGCCACGAGGGCATTCCTCCTCCTCACGCTTTTTCTCGTCGCGCCGTTCCACTGCCGCAAGGCGGATGGAGCGTCGCGCGACCCGGGCGAGCGCGAGGCGGAGGAAGCATTCGTCGCGTATCTCCGCATCGACACGTCCAATCCGCCGGGCAACGAATCGGCGGGCGCGCGCTTTCTGCAACAGCTGCTGACGAAGAACGGCATCGAGTCGAAGCTCGTCGGCAGCGATCCGGCGCGGCAAGGTTTGTACGCGCGGCTGAAGGCCAATCCGCCATCCGCGGAGAAGGCGCTCATCCTCATGCATCACATCGACGTCGTGCCCGCCACGGCGTCGCAGTGGACCAAGCCGCCGTTCAGCGGCACGCGCTCCGGCGGCTACATCTGGGGCCGCGGCGCCCTCGACGTCAAATCGCTCGGCATCGCCGAACTGATGGCCATGCTCGATCTGAAACGCCGCGGCGTTGCGCTGCGGCGCGACGTGATTTTCCTGGCCGTTCCCGATGAAGAGACAGGCGGCGCGCACGGCGCGGAAATGCTGCTGCGCGAGAATCCGGAGCTCTTCGAAAACGCTGGCTTCGTGTTGAACGAAGGCGGCTCGAACGAAACCATCGTCGACTTTGTTTCTTTCTGGGGCATCGAGGTGCAGCAGAAAGTGCCGCTCTGGTTGCGCGTGAATGTCGATGGCGTGGGCGGTCACGCGGCGTCGCCGCCGGATGGTGGCGGCACCGTCGCGAAGCTGGTGCGCGCGCTGGCGAAGATCGAGCAGCTCGAGACTCCGTATCGCATGTCGCCGCCGGTGGCGAACGCGCTGGCTGTGGCGGCGCGCGTGCGGAAGGATCCGCGCGGCGCGATGCTGCGCACGCTGAAGCTGCCGCTCGATCCGCGTTTGGAAGCGGAGCTGCCGCAGGGCTATCGCAATCTGTTGCGCGACACGATCACCATCACGCACGTCAGCGCGGGCAATTCCGTGAACGTCATTCCTGCGGCGGCCACGGCGGACGTCGACATCCGCCTGCTGCCCGATTCGTCGTCGGATGAGATGCTGAAGCGCGTGCAGGATGCGGTGGGCAAGGATGCGAAGATCGAAGTGCTGGTGAAGGGGACGCCGGTGCCGGAGACGTCGTCAGACACGGAGCTGTTTCGCGTGATGTCGAATGCCATGCGCGCCGCCGAGCCAAAGTCCGCCGTCGGCCCGATGATCTCCCTCGGCACCACCGACAGCCGCTACTTCCGCGCGCGCGGCATCGCCGCCTACGGCATCGCGCCGTTCAAGGTGAACTACTACGACGCCGACAGCGTGCACGGCGTCGACGAGCGGATGCGCGCGCGCTTTTTTGCGGAGGGTGTGCGGCTGATGCGCAGAATCGTGAACGACTTCTGCGTCCGAAAATGATCCGCCGGCACCGGTTCGGACTCTCACTCATCGCGCTGCTGGCGTCTTCGATCTTTGCGCGCCCGCTGCTGCGCGGCGAGATCTTCACATTTCGCGATCACTACGATTACTTCGCGCCGCTGCGCTGGTTCACCGCGCAGGAATTGCGCGCCGGGCGATTGCCGCTCTGGAATCCGTTCAGCGCATCAGGCGAGCCGTGGCTGGCTAATCCGCAGACGGGCGTTTTCTATCCGCCGGCGTGGCTGCATGTGGTGTTGCCGTTCGCCACGGCGTACATGCTCTACCTCTTCGCGCATCTCGTGCTTCTCGGCGTCGGCGCGTATCTCTTGTTCTCGCGCCGCGCATCGGAAGGCGCAGCGCTGGCTGGCGCGGTGGCGCTCATGTTCGCGGGGCCGACGCTGTCGCTGCTCGACGTCTCGAACAACCTGGCCACCTTCGCCTGGCTGCCTCTGGTGGTGTGGTGCGCGCTGGAGGGGCGGGCGGTGTGGGGGGGCGTCGCGCTGGCGATGGCATTTCTCGCCGGTGAGCCGTTCTACGCAGCGTGCGCGGCCGCGATGTACTGCTGCTGTGTCGTGGCCACGCGAGTGTCGGTGCTCCGCAGAATCGCGATCGGCGCTGCGATCGCGTTCGGTCTTTGCGCGGTTCAGCTTTTTCCGTTCCTGGAAATGTTGCGCGGCAGCGATCGCACCGCCGGTCTTTCCGCCGCGGAGCTCTTCCGCGATTCGATGCCGCTGCGCGAGTGGCTGCGCGTGGCCATGCCGTTCCGAACGCTCGATCCGCATGCCGCGCAGACGTTCGTTCCCATCGTTTATTGCGGCGCGCTTGTCATCCTCGCTGTCTTCATCGCGTGGATCGCCGCACCGAAGCGCACCTTCGGCTGGACGGCGCTGCTCGTCGTCGCCATCGTCATCGGCACCGGTCCTTCGTGGCTGGCGCGGCTGCCGCTCGCGCTCTTTCGTTATCCCGCGCGACTGGTGCCGCTCGGCGCGTTCGCGCTCGTTGCGCTGGCCGTGATCGGGTGGGATCGCATCGCGCCGAAAGCGCGGTGGGTGCATCTCGTCGTCGTGATGGTGCTCGTCGCCGATCTCGTGCCGCGCGCGCTGCCGCTGCTCGCCTCGTCGCCGTTCACTCCGGCGACGCCGTACGCGCGCGCCATCGGTCGTGACGCGAAGGTTCTGCGCGTCGGTCAGCCTTCGCGCTGGTTCCGCCGCGGCTGGATGGCGGGCTACCTCAATCTGTACGAACGGCGCTTCGATGAATTCACCGCCGCGCCGGTCGTCAGCGAGCGCATTTTGCGTCTGCACGAAGAGCTGCTCGCGCATCCCACGCGCGAGTTGCTGGCGATGGTTCCGGCCGGATACATCCTCACCAATCGCGATTTTCGCGCCGCGTTTCCGCCGCTCGCGCGAGGCGCCGACGTCACGCTCTACAGGAACGAGAACGTGTGGCCGATGGCGACGTTGTGGAGTGATGCGAACGACGCGCGCGCGATGCTCGCGCAGCGCCCTTTGCACACGGCTCCGCGCGCCGCAACGATCGTCGAGATGACGACGTCACACACACGTGTCGTGGTTGACACAGCAATGCCATCCGTGCTGGTGCTCGCGCAGCAGAACGCAGCGGGGTGGTCCGCGTCGTTAGACGGACGCAAAGTGGAAAATTTCGAAAAAACGGCCGTTTTTCGGGCAGTTTCGATTCCCGCTGGACATCACGAGGTGGTTTGGACATATGATCCGCGCTCGTTTCTTTTCGGCGCGATGATGACGGTCGTCACACTTCTTTCGGTGGCGATCGGCGTTATTGTCAAGCGCCGGCGCGAAAGAATTTTTTTGTTCGTGTCCCACGAAAAGAGAGGTGTAGAATTCCGCCTCTCCAAACCAGTCCACGAGGTTGAATCGAATGAGCATCGACGATCGCTTGAATGCCATCATCCGTGAGTTGATCGGCAACGGAATCACTCTGCAGCAGGCCGTCGAGGCGTTCGAGGGGAAGTACATCGTTGCGGCCATGACCGCCAGCCGCGGTAACGTCACGCAAGCCTCCAAGAAGCTCGGAGTTCACCGCAACACGCTGCACAACAAACTGCGCACGCAGACCATGCTCAACGGCTTCGCGGACTCTGTCCGCCCGGTGCGCCGCCGCCTCTCCGCGAAACGTCTCACCGCTCCTTCGCCGCGCGCGAACGGCGAGGCCAAGACGAGCCGCACACGCTAGGCAACCGAAAGGGGACGCGAGTGGCTCCCTCTCTGTCGCTCCCGCAACGTTCCGAGCTTCACCAATCGATCATCGACCTGCTCCGCCAGAAGGGCAACCGCCTTCTCGGCGCGAAGGAAATCTTCGAACGTCTCGACGCCGACGCCACGCGCGAAGAGCTCGACCGCGCGCTCGATGAGCTGGAGCAGGAAGGCGTCGTCATCGCCGTCCGCGGCAAGCGCTACTCGCTCCTCGAATTCACGCCGTATCACGCCGGCGGCATCAAAGTGCATCCCGACGGCCACGGCACAATTCTCGGCGGTGAAGATTCTCTGGACATCTACATCGACCGCAAGGCGATGAAGGGGGCGATGAACGGCGACATCGTCGTCGTCCGCGCCGACAAGCGCCGCCCGCAGAAAAAGCGCATCGGTCCGCGCGAGTACATCGTCGGCGAAGTCATCGACATCCTCCGCCGCGCGCACCGCACGGTCGTCGGCCGCTTTCATCTCGAGCCGGAGCCGTTCGTGGTGCCGTTCGACTTCCGCCTCGACACCGACATCCTCATCGAGCCCGATGAAACGATGCAGGCGCGCGAAGGGGAGATGGTGAACGTGGAGATCGATCGCTATCCCGATCGCTCCTCGCATTTCGCCAGCGGCCGCGTCGTCGAAGTCCTCGGCATGATCGGCGAGCCGGGCGTCGACATCGAAGTGGTCGTGCGCAAGCACCACATCCCGCACAACTTCCCGCAGGAAGTGCTCGATCACGCCGAGTCGATCGCCACCGAAGTGCCCGAAGAGGAAATCGCCAAACGCGTCGATCTGCGCGACCGCAACATCGTCACCATCGACGGCGAGACGGCGAAAGATTTCGACGACGCCGTCGAAGTGCAGCTCCTCCCCAACGGCAACTATCTCCTCGGCGTCCACATCGCCGACGTCGCGCACTACGTCACCGAAGGCAGCCCGCTCGACAAGGAAGCGTTCGAGCGCGGCACGTCCGTCTACTTCCCTGGCCGCGCCATTCCGATGCTGCCCGAGCGGCTGTCGAACGGCATCTGCTCGCTCAATCCGCAGGTGGAGCGGCTCACGTTTTCGTGCGAAATGGAAATTGATCCGCGCGGCCGCTTCGTGCAACGCCGCGTCTACAAGTCGGTCATCAAGACGCGCGAGCGGATGACGTACACGAACGTCAACGCGCTGCTCACGGGCGAGCTGCCCGAAGGCTCGACGCAAACCGTGGAAGGTCTGCGCGAACGGTACGCGTATCTCCTCCCCGAGTTCGAGCGGATGCACACGCTCTTCGAAATCCTGCGCACGCGCCGCGAGCAGCGCGGCTCGATCGATTTCGATCTTCCCGAATCGGAAGTCATCCTCGACAAGGCCGGCGACATCGAAGCGATTCGGCCCAGCGAGCGCAACGTCGCGCACCGCCTCATCGAAGAATTCATGCTCTCCGCGAACGAGACCGTCGCGCGCGAGCTCGTCTTCGCCAATCAGCCCGGCATCTTCCGCGTGCACGAACAGCCGGATCCGAACAAGCTCGAAGATCTGAAAGCGATCCTCAAGGAGTTCAAGCTCTCGCTGCGCGGCGACGTGGAAGAGATCCGCCCCGGCGAATTGCAGCGCGTGCTGAAAGCAGTCGCGGGCACGCCGGAAGAACGCTTCCTCACGAATCTCATCCTCCGCTCGATGAAGCGCGCGTACTACGCCGACGAAGACATCGGCCACTTCGCGCTCGCGCTCGAGCACTACTGCCACTTCACCTCGCCGATCCGCCGCTACCCCGATCTCATCGTGCATCGTCGGCTCTTCGAGCTGATCGCGAACGGCGCGCTGCACGGCGAGCGGCTCGAAGAGATCGAGCGCGCGCATCCGATGTACGCGACGCAATCCAGCGCGCGCGAGCGCCGCGCCGACGACGCGGAGCGCGAAGTGCTGGAGTGGAAGAAAGTCATCTTCATGCGCGACAAGGTCGGCAACGAGTACACCGGCATCATCACCGGTGTGGCGCCGTTCGGCCTCTTCGTCGAGCTGGACGAGATCTTCGTGCAGGGCATGGTGCCGGTCGCCACGATCGGCGGCGATTTCTGGCGCTATCACGAGAAAACGCACCGCATGCTCGGCGAGTCCACCATGCGCGAGCTCCGCCTCGGCGACCGCGTGAAGATCCGCGTCGAATCGATCGACGAAGACCGCCACCAGATCGAGTTCCGCCTCACCGAAGTGCGCGGAGCGGCCATTCGCGAACGGGAACGGGATCGCGAGCGCTGACGCGCCCGCTCTTTCAGGCTCAAAGGCTCACAGGCTCAAAGGCTCAGAGCAGCACGCGCGGCGTGCATTCGCGCGTCCACGCCTGTGGCATGTGCGTAGCGGCGCGAGTCGCGCTGCGGGCGCTACTTTGAGCCTTTGAGCCTGTGAGCCTTTGAGCCTGGGCCGGGGGGGAAGGGCGGGGGCGCGGCGGGGGGAACGCGCATTGCACCGTCCGCTGAGGTTGACGTGATGGTCCGCCATCGGTAAACCTTGGCTGGACAACACTTGAAGGAACGAACCGAATGGCCAATGACTTGAGCGCGCGGATCCGGCAGACCGTCGATCAGCGTGTCGCGCTCGAAACGAAACTCCAGAAGGAACCCGGCGAGCTCGCCGATAGCGCGTCGCGTGAATACGACCGCCAATACCAGAGCCTGCAGCGCCAGCTTTCGAATCTCTTTCGCGAAGCCGGCAGCGATCAGGACCGCATCACCATCATGCTGGAGATGATGCGCATCCTCGAGAACCGGCTCGTCTACCTGCAGAACTTCATCGTCGATCCGAGCTCCGAGAACCGCATCCTCGCGCAGCTCGTGACGCGTTTCATCGAGCAGCTCTCGCGCGACAAGAGTCCCATCCTCACCACGCTCGAAGCGACCTACTACCGCGCCGTCGCGGCGCTTTACGCCGGCGACATTGGCAAAGCGCGCGAGGGATTCAGCGATGCGTGTGCGTCCGAGGAGTCGGACGAGGCGAATGACATCAAGTACAAGTCGTACGTCATTCTCGGCCACCTCTCGCATGAAGAGCAGGACTACGCGAAAGCGAAAGATCTGCACGAGCAATCGCTGCGCTATTCGCCAAATGAAAACGTGACGGCGCAGGCGCTGGCGCTGAAGGCGCTGAACTCGTACGCGCTGCAGGACTACGACGACGCACTGCATCTGTTCGGCGAAGCGCTCGCGCTCTTCGACCAGAATCAGCCGTTCTTCAACTCGTACTTTTATCGCAACGCGCTGCTCTTCTGCGGCGCGATCGAATTCGACCGCAAGCACTTCGACAAAGCCGAGTCGTACTACCGGCGCGTCGTCGATGCCGTCGACCAGAGCTCCTTCGATTACTTCGACGCGCTCTCGCACCTCGGCCGCATTCTGTACGCGCAGGAGCGTTGGGACGACGCCACCACTTCGTTCGAGCGCGCGGTGCAGACGCAGCGCTTCAGCGAGAACGAGTACATCGTCGACACCTGGTTCTGGATCGCGCGCTGCCATTTGAAGCGCAACGATCCGGGCGAAGCGCGCAAGTACCTGGAGAAGGTCGCGCAGACCGACGTTCGCTACGAGAAGAAGCCGCAGGCCGTCGAGCTGCTGCAGCGCATCGCGTGAAACTCGAAGACTTCGAACGCCAGGTCATGACGGCTCTCCTCGCGGGCGACGATCCGCTGCTCGACGCATTGCGCGCGCAGTACGCCGCCGCATCGGTGAAGTCGCGCGAGACCACGGCGACCGGCTTCATCACGCGCTTCGACGTGCCGGCCGCGCAGAAGCCGATCGATCGCAAGCTGCTGCATCTCGACGATCTGCAACTGGAGCTGGATGGCGTAGCGACGCCGGTCGACACCGCGCTGAACGTCTTCAACGGACGCTTGCGCTCACTTGAGTGCTTCGTCTACGACGGCGCGTTCCCGGTGGAGCCGCGCATCACCGCGGCCTGGTACTACGGAACGGAGCGCTTCCCCGGAGTGACGCGCGAACTCCTCGCAGAGCGTGACGTCGAGGAAGCGCTGGACGAGGACTGACGGTCGCCCATCGGCAGGCTCATGGGCTCATAGGCTCATAGGCTCATAGTAGCGCGGGTGTCGCGAGGTGCACGTTTGCGGAGAGGCCGTGCTTTGCTCCTGCCGAGTGGGTCCGGGCCGCCGCCCTGGGGCAGGCTCAAAGGCTCACAGGCTCAGAGGCTCAAAGTAGCGCGTGTCGCGAGATGCACGTTTGCGGAGAGGCCGTGCTTTGCTCCTGCCGACTGGTCCGGCCCGCGCCGGGCGCAGGCTCACAGGCTCAAAGTAGCGCGCGTGTCGCGAGATGCACGTTCACGGAGAGGCTGTGCTTTTACTCCTGCCGACTGGCCACGCCCGCGCAAGATGTGGGTTCTTCTCTGAGCCTATGAGCCTATGAGCCTATGAGCCTGAAAACGGCGGGCGGGGCGGGCGGCGCGCCGGGTCCTACCTTTTCGCCGGCGCGATCACGACATCCCCGTACGTGCCGAACAGCGACTCCGCCCAGATCTCCGGACGCTCGCCTTTCTTCGGCACGTTGATCTCGAACGGCTTGCCATCGGCGAAACCGGCGATCTCGGAGCCGTAGCGCACGCGCGCTTCCACGGGCTTGCCGGTCTTCTCATCGACAGCCGTCGCGGTGACGATGTTTTTGCCGCGCTTCAGCTGATCCGGCGAAGGCGTGAGCGTCACCACGAGCTTCGCGGAGTCGACCGGCATCGTCATCACGGTATCGGGATAACCATCCGCATGAATGGTGACCTTCGGCGCGACCGCATCGCGATGGCCTTCGGCGTTCGCAACGCGGTTCAGTTTCACCGGCCACTTGAACGGATAGTAGGTGCCCGGCACGCCGATCGGATTCGTGGGCGACCAGACGGTCTGCCCTTCGATCGTCACGAGCGCACTGACCGGGATGTGCGTGTCGGGATCGATCGCGTAGAAGATGATGCTGCCGGTGTAGTCGTGCGGAATGGTGGCCGGCACGACCCACACATCGAGCGGCTTCGTGTGCTCGGCCTGCGGCTGCTGCTTCGCGCACGCCTGCGCTTCGTCCCACACCGGCCGGCTGCGCATGTCGATGCCGAGGGTGTAGAGCTCGACGAAGATCGAGCATTGCTCGCGTTCGAAGGAGTTCGCCGGGAACTGCTTTGCGCAAACGCCGCGCATCTCCGGGATGACCGCGTCGTTGCAGAAGGCGAATGTCGTTCCGGGAGTCGTGTAGCACGTGGCCGCTTTCGCGCAGACGGGCTGCAGTGCGGCGACGACGTCCATCGCATGCTCGGCCATCCACTCTTCGCTGAGGGCGAGACCGCGGAAGCTGTGCGCGGCGGAGACCATCTGATCCATCGGGAACGAGATGCAGGCCTTCGCGAGCGGCGCGCAATCGTTGCGCTTGTAATCGTTCGGGAACGGCTCGCGCGGCGCGGGAGTGGCCGGCTGTTGCGCGAATGCGAGAGGAGCGGCGATGAGAAGGAGTGCGAAGAAGATTCTTTTCATTCGATCGTTTTCAGTGGAACCGCGTCACGACGAACGCGATGTCATCCTTGAATTCTTCCGTTGCTGAGAAGTTGCGGATGTCGTCGTTGATCGCGTCATACACGCAGTCGAGCGCCGCATCGCCCGAGCTCTCGAGCAGGGCGGCGATCCGATCGATCGAATAGAACTGGCCATCGGTGTCGGCGCGGTCGGTGAGACCGTCCGTGTAGGCGAAAAGCGTATCGCCCGGCGCCACATCGATCGTCTGTTCTTCGAACGTCATGTTCGGCATCGCTCCCAGCAGGTTCGACGGGAGTTCGACGATCGTGGTGCGCTTTTCGTTTCGCCGGTACAGAAGAAAAGGAGGATGTGCCGCATTCGCGTAGGTCAATTGACCACGCTCGTTGATCTGAAAGAGCTGCGCCGTGGCGAATTGCGTGGGCAGGCTGACGCTGAAGAGAAAGTTGTTCAGCCGCGCCATGAAGTCGTTCAGCGGACGGTCCGCCGCCGACTCCGTATGGATGTAGCTCTTCAGCAGCGACACGAGAATTGCCGCGGGCAATCCGTGGCCCGAGACGTCGGCCATGAAGAGATACGTCTGCTCG
>DASSMK010000407.1:0-10488 GCA_035688915.1 Thermoanaerobaculia bacterium | reverse complement strand
GCCGTCGCAACTTGCACAGACGTGCCGGCGGAGGCTAGGCCAACCAATTGGGTCCGGGGCCAATGGCCCCGGCCGCCGGAGGCCCCCCGGTCATCGTTCACCCACGCGCCACACGCCGCAAGACTTCGAGCGTCTTCTCCGCGGCCACGTCCCATCGGAACTTGGCCACCTGCGATCTGCCGCGTGCGATGAGATCGGCGCGCAGCGCGGGATCGGTGAGCACGCGGCGCAGCTGGTCCTCCAGCTCGCGTGCGTCGGACGGGGCAAAGTAGAGCGTTGCGTCGCCGCCGACTTCTGGGAGGGAGGACGAGCGGGCGGCGATGGTGGGGACGCCGTGCGCCATCGCTTCGAGCAGCGGGAAGCCGAAGCCTTCGTAGATCGACGGGAAGACGAACACGTCGGCGCGTTGATAGACCGTCGCCAGCTGCGGAGCCGGCAGGTAATCGAGATGCACGACGCCGGCGCCGCGCAGTCGCGGCACGATCGACTCCGACTTCCAACCGATCTTGCCCACCACGACCAGCGATCCGTCGTACGCGCCCGATTTGCGGAGACGCTCGTACGCGTCGAGCAGCGCCACGAGATTCTTGCGTGGCTCGATCGTGCTGACGAAGAGGATGTAGCGCGAGGGCAAGCCCTCCACCGGCTCCGCGGTGGTGGGCTTGCCGAGTCCCGAATGAATGGCGAAGGCGCGCGAAGGATCGACGTCGTAGAACTGCAGCAGATCGCGGCGCGTCGATTCCGAAACGCAGACGATCGCGTCGGCCGCGGCAATCTCGCGCGCCATGTGATGCTCGAGATTCACCAGCGTCTCTTTCTGCAGCAGCTCCGGGAAACGCTTGTACGTCAGATCGTGAATGGTGATCACGCGCCGCTTCGCCACCGCCGAATGCAATCGCGGCAAAAAGTAATTCGCGGCGAAGAAGACATCCACATCCGCGAGGCCGAGCCACGCCACGTACGCCGCCGCGGTGACCGGTTTGGTGATGCGGGAGTAGGGGATGCCGTGCAGATCGAACGTGCAGAGCTTCGCGTTCGGCGGCAGATCGGCGTGCAGATGCGGCCCGTACTCCGCGGTGCGCGCGTCGCCGAAGAGATACAGCTCCACATCCTCATGCTTCGCGAATTCGTGCAGCAGGTAGTAGAGGTACCAGCCCACGCCGGTCAGCGGCTCGTAGAACGGGCGGATGTCGATGCCGATGCGCAGCGGCCGATCGCGATGCGCCGCCCCGCGCCACGTGCGGTGCGCGCGCGCGGCAAGCTCATGGCGTAGAGTGTGAAGCACGACCCTCACCGTTGGGATCAGGCTCGAAGCGAGCGACATCGGCGCGCGATGGTAGCGTAACGCGCGCGCCACTTCACACATGCGTAAGTTCATCATCATTCTTCTCGTGCTCGCGCTCATCGCGGGCGCCTTCGTCTTCTACTTCGTCGCCACGACGCCGAAGAACAGCGCCGGCATTCACCTCCCGCTCACCGAATCGCACCTCGCCCTTCTCGGCGACGTCCCGCCCGCGGCGGATTGGTTCGCTCTTGTGCCGAGCGCCGCGGTGCTGCACGCGAAGCTGCTCACGAATCCGGTCACGCGCGAGCCCATCGAGCAGTGGAGCGCGCAACAGCAGCAGTTGCCCTCGCCCTGGATGATCGGCGGCGGCGATCTCGCCATCTGGAAAATCGGGAAGCGCACCAGCTACGCGATCCGTCTCGATCCGATCCGCGCCTTCCTCGTGCGCATGTATCTGATGTTGTCGAGCGACGTCGATGCGCGGTGGGACGGCCGCGTCTTCGTCATCAACGGCGGCGGCGCCACCGGCATGGGTGCGGCCGCGGTCGCGCCGCTCGTCGCACTCGGCAACGGCATGGCGAACGGCGACGCGCTCGTCGTGCAGCGCGAGAATGCACGCGGCGCCTTCCCTCCCATCGGCCGCCCGGCCGTCTCCATCATCAAGATCTCCGCGAGCGAAATCTTCATCGATTCACGCGCGCGAGCGGAGGAAAGCGAGTCCGCTGCGCCGATCACCGCGCGCTTTCCGCGCGGCGCGATGCTCGCCGCCGCATTCGCCGATCCCCCTCGCCTTATCAACGATCTCGACCGCTTCCTCGGCGGCCGCGTCTCGGATCTGCTCGCCGCCGGCGGCGCGCTCGCCATCTACGACGTCGACACCGGCACGCTCCTGCCGCGCCCGAAAGGCGTGATCGTCCTTCCCGCGAACGACGCCACGCGCGCCGAAGTGGGCAACATCAAAGACGCGGTCCAGCTCGTCGGCGAGGTCCGCGACACCGGCTCGGAAGTGCTCGTCTCCTTCGACCGTTCGAGCCTCCCGCTATATATAAAGGATGCGATCGTGCCCGCACCGTGGCCGGCGAACCGCTGGGCTGCGCGCATCGACGTGCCGCGATTCCTCCCTGTGGCCGAGAAGCTCGGCGACAGCCAGGGACTCCGTTTCGCCGCCTCGCGCATCCATCGCGCGGCACGCGACCTCCGCCGTTGGATGCGTCCGCTGCAACACGCCAGCACCATCGATGCGGCCGATTCCGTCGAGGGTGGGGTGGAGGAGTTGAAGGTGGCGGTGAGGAGCCAGTGATTAGTGGTTAGTGATTAGTGATTAGATCGGCGAAAGGCACCGGTTTCTCTCTAATCACTAATCACTAACCCCTAATCACTCTCCCGAAATACTTTCCCTCGCCCACGGGGTTACGTCATTTCCCAGCAGGCGCCGCCATGAACGACATCATCGATTTCGACGTCATCGACGAGCACGGACCGCAGACCTATCGCGGCACGTATCCCGTTTCCGTCGCCGAAATTGCGCGTGTCGAAGTGGCCGGTGAGGCGCAGGTGATGCTCGAAGCCACCGTTTCGCAAGGGCACACCGAAGGCGAATATCTCGCCGATGGGGAAGCGACGGTCACCGTCGATCTGAACTGTTCGCGCTGCGTGGAGCCCACGCCGTTTGCCAATACTTCGCGCTTTCACGTAAGATTTCAGCCTCGTCCCGAGGTCTCTTCTGAGAATGAGGAGATCGAGATCACCGACAAGGAAGAGCTCGACGTCGAGTTTTACTCGCAGAGGACCGTTCCTCTCCGCGATCTGGCGTTCGAACAAGTCCAGCTGGCGATTCCGATGAAGCCTCTCTGCGACGAGAACTGTCTCGGCCTCTGCGCGCAGTGCGGCGCGAATCGCTCGCGCGAAGCGTGCAAGTGCGACGAATCGATCGTCGACGAGCGCTGGGGCGCGTTGAAAGCCGTCGCCGAGCAGTTGAAGAAGAAGGAAAGTTAGAACGAAGTGGCCAGCGATCAGTGGCCAGTGGTCAGTCGATCACCGAACTGACCACTGACCACTGACCACTGACCACTAGCCACTGACCACTTGAAAAACAGGAGTCCACGATGCCAAATCCAAAAAGGCGCCATTCCAAGGCCAGAACGCGCTCGCGCCGCGCGCACGACTTCCTCAAACTGAAGTCGCTCTCGACCTGCCCGCAGTGCCATGAGGCCAAAGAGCCGCACCGCGTGTGCCCGAAGTGCGGGTACTACAAAGGTCGCGAAGTCATCACCGTCAAAGACGCGCTGTAAGTCGCTGTGATGACGGGCGAAGGGAAAGACGCCGCTACGAAGATCGCGCTGGATGCGATGGGCGGCGATCACGCGCCTGACGAGATCCTCAAAGGCGCGCTCCTCGCTTTGGGCGAATATCCCGTCGCCATCACGCTGGTCGGCAAGGAAGAGGTCCTTCGCGAAAAGCTGAAGGATCTCTCCGGCGCTTCACTGCCGCGCGGCCTCGACCTCGTCGACGCCCGCGAAGTCGTGGAAATGGACGATAACGCGTTGGCGCCCCTGCGGCGCAAACGCAATTCGTCCATTCGCGTCTGCGCCAATCTCGTCGCCGAGAAGAAAGCGGACGCCATGGTCTCCGCCGGCCACACCGGCGCGACGATGACCAGCGCGTACAAAGTGCTCGGCACCATCGAAGGCGTCAGCCGCCCCGCGCTGGCCACGATTCTGCCGAGCGCGAACGGCCACACGCTGCTGCTCGACGTCGGCGCGAACGTCGACACGAAGCCGAGCACGCTGCGCGAATTCGCCGTCATGGGCCACTTCTACGCGCAGATGATCTTCGGCCTCGACGCGCCGCGCGTCGGCCTGCTCTCCATCGGCGAAGAAGAAGGCAAAGGCAACGAGCTGACGAAGGAAACGTTCCGCGTCCTCAAGGAAACGGGCCTGAACTTCATCGGCAACGCCGAAGGCCGCGACATCTACAACGGCAACGCCGACGTCGTCGTCTGCGACGGGTTCATCGGCAACGTCGTGCTCAAAGCGTCCGAAGCCCTCGGCGAGATGGTGAGCAAGACGCTGCGCAACGAAGTGACGCGCACGCCGCTGCGCAAAGTCGGCGCGGTGATCCTGAAGAACGCCTTCGACGGCCTGAAGAAGCGAATGGATTACTCCGAATACGGCGGCGCCCCCCTCCTCGGCGTGAACGGCGGCTGCATCGTCTGTCACGGCCGCTCCAACGCCAAAGCGATCAAGAACGCCATCCGCGTCGCACGCGACTTCGCGGCGAACCACATCGACGCGAAGATCCGCGAGAAGATCGGCGACCTGCACTCGCGCGAACACGCGTCGGCGCTGCTCGCGCCGCCCGCCCTCCCGGGCTCGTAGCCTCGCCCCCCCTTCCAGGCTCAAAGGCTCTTCCCCCGCCCCTCCAGGCTCAAAGGCTCACAGGCTCAAAGGCTCAGAGCAGCACACGCCGTGCAACTTGCGCGGTCTCCGCACATGCCACAGACGCAAAGCTGCGCGCTGGCGCCGCGCGGGCGCAACTTGCGCGTCTGCCACAGGCGCAAACCTGCACGCTTGCCACGCACGCGCTACTTTGAGCCTTTGAGCCTGTGAGCCTGTGAGCCTGGGCGGGCGGCGGGCAGAGCCTTTGAGCCTGCGCCAAACGCGCGGCTCGCGCGCGAAGCGCGCTGCGCTTCGCGCTATGATCCCGCGCGCATGGAGCACAACACCGCATTCGTCTTCCCCGGCCAGGGGAGCCAGTTTGCCGGGATGGGGAAAGATGTGGCCGAGCGCTATCCCGTCGCCCGCCGCGTCTTCGATGACATCGACGCCGCCCTCGGCTACTCCATCTCGCAGCTCTGTTTCGAAGGTCCCGAAGAGCAGCTGAAGCTCACCGAGAACACGCAGCCCGCCATTCTCGCGGTCTCGTGCGCGCTGCACGCGGTGCTCGAAGAGCGCGGCGCGACGCGGCGCGATCTCGTGGCCGGCCACTCTCTCGGCGAGTACAGCGCCATCGTCAGCGTCGGCGGCCTCACGCCCGCCGAAGCCGCGACGATCGTGCACCAGCGCGGCAAGTTCATGCAGGAAGCCGTGCCGGTCGGCACCGGCGGCATGGCCGCGCTCATCGGTCCGACCGCGGAAGAAGCGCGTGCGGTCTGCGAAGAAGCGGCGCAGGGCGAGATCCTCTCCGTCGCCAACATCAACGCGCCCGGCCAGATCGTCATCGCCGGCACCAAGAGCGCCATCGAGCGCGCCATCGACGTCGCGAAAAAACGCGGCATCCGCCGCGCCATCCCGCTGCCGGTCTCCGCGCCGTTTCACTGCGAGTTGATGAAGCCCGCCGAAGAACGCCTCCGCCCCGTGCTCGACGACGCGCACCTCAAAGACCTCTGGTACTCCGTCGTCTCGAACGTCGACGCCTCGCCGATCGGCACCGCCACCGCGGTGCGCAATGCGCTGCTGCGTCAGGTCGCCTCGCCGGTGCGCTGGGTGGAATCGGTGCAGAAGATGATCTCGATGGGCGTGAAGCGCTTCGTCGAGATCGGCCCGGGCAACGTGCTGACCGGTCTCATCAAACGCATCGATCCGAACGTCGAGCTGATCAACGTCTCCGACGCCGAGTCGCTCGAAAAATTCGTGGCCATGCAGGAGAACGGATGAAGATCGATCTCACCGGCAAAACCGCTCTCGTCACCGGCGCCTCCCGTGGCATCGGCGAAGCGATCGCGCGCCGCCTCGGCGAGACCGGCGCACACGTCCTCTGCGCCGCGCGCAGCGTCGATCGCGTCAATCAGATCGCCGGCGAGATCGGTAACGCCACCGGCGTCGAGCTCGACATCACGTCGCCCGACGTGCGCGACCGCATCAGCGCGCTCCTGAAAGAACGCCCCATCGACATCCTGGTCAACAACGCAGGCATCACCGAAGACGATCTCTTCATCCGGATGAAAGCTGACGCCTGGACGAACGTCCTGCGCACGAATCTCGACTCCGCGTTTCACATCACGCAGGAAGTGGTGAAGAAGATGATTCGCGCCCGCTGGGGCCGCGTCATCAACATCTCCTCCGTCGTCGGCTTGATGGGCAATCCCGGCCAGGCCAACTACGCCGCGTCGAAAGCCGCGCTGATCGGCTTCACGAAATCGCTCGCACTCGAGATCGGCTCGCGCAACGTGACCGTCAACGCCGTCGCGCCCGGATTCATCACCACCTCCATGACCGACGCCATGACGGACGACGCGAAACAGGCGCTCGAAGGCCGCATCGCGCTCAAGCGCCTCGGCACGCCGGACGACATCGCGCACTCCGTCGTTTTTCTCGCCAGCGAGCAGGCCGGATACATCACCGGAACCGTGCTCAACGTGAGCGGCGGCCTTTACACGTAGCGTAGCGGCCCTTCGTCACACATTTACCGTTCTTCATCACTTGGGCGCGCAAATCGGCGCGTCGCTTGCTGAAGGCGTTTTCTGCGTAGTTCCCATTCACTTCGCAGTCCCGCCTCGGAGATCTGATGAAAACGAGCCTCGCGGTGCTCATCGCCCTTTGCACCACCGTGTGCGCATTCGCAAGCAACCCCATCCAAATCGAAAACGCACGGCAGGGCACCGACGAGTGGAAGCTCTTTCAGGAAGCGGACGGACACATCGAAGGCTACGGCTCGGCGACGAGTGTGAATCGCGGCGAATCGATCCGCTTCTACGTCCACACGATCGATCCGACCTACACGATGAACATCTATCGCATGGGTTGGTACGGCGGCGCCGGTGCGCGCAAGATGCTCGGGCCGATCGTGCGCACGGGCGTGCAGCAGCCGATGCCGTCGCCCGATCCGGTCACAGGCCTCATCGAGTGTAACTGGACCGATCCGTACACGCTCACCATCCCCAACACCGCCGATCCCACCGACTGGACGAGCGGCGTCTATCTCGTGAAGCTGACCGCGAATACTTCCAAGCGCGACAAGTACATCATCTTCATCGTCCGCGATGACGCGCGCTTCTCGAATCACAACATGCAGATCTGCACGACCACCGCGCAGGCGTACAACGCGTGGGGCGGCAAGTCGCTCTACACGTTCAACAGCGATGGCGGCGTGGCAGCTGACAAGGTCTCGTTCAACCGCCCATATGCAGACGGCGCAGGCACCGGCACGTTCCTCTGGCGCTGGGAGTACAACATGGTGCGCTTCCTCGAGCGGGAAGGCTTCGACGTCACCTACTCCGCCAGCGAGGACACCGAGGCGCGCGGCAATCTGCTGCTCAATCACGAGGACTATCTCTCCGTCGGCCACGACGAATACTTCTCGCGCCAGATGCGCACGAACGTCGAGGCCGCGCGCGATGCGGGAATCGACATCGGCTTCTTCTCCGCGAACAGCATCTACTGGCAGATCCGCTGGGAGCCGTCCACCATCGACGGCGCGCCGAACCGCGTCATCGTCGGCTACAAGGAAGACGCGCCGCAGAAGGATCCGGTGGCGCTCGATTCCGATCCGTCGAACGACAACCTCCTCACCACGAAGTTCCGCAACACGCCTGTGAGCGACCCCGAGGCGGAGTTGATTGGCGTGCAGTACGTGGACAATCCGGTGGACGGCGACATCACCATCGACGACGTGACCAGCGCGCCGTGGGTCTTCGCCAACACTGGCCTCACCACCGGCTCCGTGATCCCCGGTCTCCTCGGCTACGAAGTCGACGCGATCGCCGCCAGCTCGCCGCCGAGCGTCATTCGGCTCGCGCATTCGCCGTTCGTGACGACCGAGGGAAATCGGAGCGGGTACTCGGACATGACGGTATACACCGCGGCGAGCGGCGCCACGGTTTTTGCGACCGGCTCGATTCAGTGGGCGTGGGGCGTCGACGACTGGCACACCAGCGACCGTCCGTCGCGCGAGAACGCCGCCGCACAGCAGATCACGCGCAACGTGCTGAACAACTTCGCCGACGCGAACACCGCCCGCGATTGCCAGTTCAACATTTCGCCGAATCCGCTGAATGTGCCGGCAGCCGCGGGCTCGTCGTCGTTCACCATTACGCCGACGCAGCAATGTCCGGCGTGGTCGGTCACGGAAGATGCGGACTGGGTCGCCATCTCCTCGTCGGCGACCGGCAGCGGTCCCGGCACGGTCACGTTCGACTACAGCCGCAACCTCGGCCCGCAGCGCACCGCCACGTTCATGATCAATGGGCAGCCGCAGATGGTCACGCAGGCCAACGGCTGCACGTTCACCTTCAGTCCGCCGAACGATTACTTCCTCGCCACCGGCGGCAACGGCAGCACGAGCATGATGGCGAGCTCGCCGGATTGCGCGTGGACGATCACGGTCGATGAGCCGTGGCTGATGGTGACGTCGGCGCTGAGCGGCGTCGGCGACGCGACGATCACGTACACCGTCGATCCGAGTGAAGCAGCCAGTCGCGATGCGGGCATCTACGTCAACTCGACGCGCTACAACGTGCACCAGTCGAACGGCTGCAATTACCAAGTATCGCCGACGAACGTAACGTTCCCCGCTTCGGGCGGCGGCGGATCGGCGAGTATCACCGTCGATACGACCTGCTACTGGATCTCCAGCACGTCGGCGAGTTGGGTCGTGCTGAACTCCGGCACGGCCGGACACGGCAACGGCACCACGACGTACACGGTGCAGCCGAACACCACCGGCGTGGCGCGCACCGGCAACATCACTGTAGCCGGCAAGACGGTCACCATTACGCAGCGCGCGAACGACTGCACGTTCACCGTCACGCCGTCGAACGCGAACTTCTCCGGCTCGCCGGGCAGCGGCACGGTGACGGTGTCGACGCAGGGAACCTGCAGTTGGACGCCCGTCGTCGAAACGGGCGCTTCCTTCGTGACGCTCTCCGGCAGCGGCGGCACGGGCAGCGGCAGCTTCGGCTACACGATCGCCGTGAATCCCGGCACGTCCGCGCGCGTGGCCACCATTCGCGTCGACGACAAGATCGTGACGATTACGCAGAGCGCCGCGGGCATGGGCACGTTCGGCATCACCGCCACCGGCACGAGCGCGACAAACGTGAACATCACATGGTCGCCGTACAGCGGCGCGTCGTCGTACGAAGTGATGCGCTCGGAGAACGGCAGCGCGTTCACGGTCATCGGCTCGGCATCATCCACGACATTCAACGACACGACGGTGACGGCAAACCGCGAGCTGCTCTACCGCGTGCGCGCCATCTCCGGCCAGCCCATCGCGTACAGCAGCATCGAGACGGCATCGACGTGGTTGTTCACCGATCCGAATCTCACGACGTCGACGCCGATTCGCGCGGTGCACTTTACGCAGCTGCGCAGCGCGATCGATCAGCTGCGCGCCGACGCCGGACTCGCGCCGTTCGCATACACGTCCACGGTCACGGCCGGCTCGCACGTGCAGGCCTCACAGATCACCGAGATGCGAACCGCGGTGAATCAGGCGCGCACAGCACTCGGCCTGCCGACGTTCACGTTCACCGATCCGAGTCCGACGACGATCAAACGAATCCACATCGAGGAGCTCCGCGCTGCTGTCCGCTGAGCGGCGCGCTCAGAACTCGCGATCGCGCAGATGAAACGGGGAGTGCCCGCGTTCCACCGCGGGCGCCCACACCGCGGCGAGGCGCTCGTGCGGTACCGCGCGTTCGAAGCGATGCGCGCCGCCGATCAACTCGCGCGCGCCGCCATACGGCGTCCCATCCAACGCACCGCGCGCCTGGCCCGCTTCGTTGACGATCACGTACTGCCCCGGCACCGCGATGGAGAATGTTCCGTCGTCGTTGATCCACTGTCCCGACGCGCGCAGCCGCCCCATGTCGATGAAATTCGCGCTGAGGAACGCGCGTCCCTGCGGCGGCCACATCGGCCCATCCGCCTGCGCCACGTGGCAGCGCCAGCGCACCACGTCGTCCGCGATCGTGTCGCGCAGAATGCCGCTCGCCATCTGCGCGCGCGTGATCGCTTCGAAGATCGGATAGGTCGCGCGCTGCCGATAGACCGTCTCGCCTTTCACGTCGATCACCGGCTCGCCCGGATGCGAGAGACGCAGCAGCTGATTCATCATCGTGATGTGCCATTCGGTCTTGTTCTCGAACCGATCGGCGTAGCGAACCAGCGCCGCGACGAAGAGCAGCGCCACCACGGCGAATGCAGCGAGCGGCCTGGTCGTGCGCATCAGCGCCGCCGCGGCAAAAATCGCCAGCCACGGCA
>DASSMK010000406.1:0-14899 GCA_035688915.1 Thermoanaerobaculia bacterium | reverse complement strand
CGAGCCATGACGACGCGCGAAGCTCCTCTGAGACTCTGCGACTCGACGACTCTGCGACTCGAAACGCATGCAACTCGAAGATAAAGTCGCCCAGCTCTTCGTCGTCTCCAATCGCGATGCGGATGTCGTGCGCTTCGTGCGCGATCTGCACGTCGGCGGCTTGATCTGGTTCGCTGCGACCACCGACGAAGTGGCGACGACCACCGCGCAGTTGCAGGCATTGGCGCCAGAGCCGCTGCTCGTCGGCGCCGATCTCGAAGCCGGCCTCGGCATGCGCTTCACCGACGTGATGTGGTGGCCGCCGGCCATGGCCATCGCGGCAACAGGCGAGCCGCGTTACGCGTTCGAGATGGGACGCATCACCGCGCTCGAAGCGCGCGCGCTCGGCGTGCATCACGTGCTGGCGCCGGTGGCGGACGTGAATACGAATCGCGCCAATCCGGTCATCAACACGCGCAGTTTCGGCGAAGATCCGGCCGTCGTTTCCGAGTACGTCGCGGCGTTCACGCGCGGCGTGCAATCGGCGGGCGCGCTGGCGTGCGCGAAGCACTTTCCGGGACACGGCGACACGCGCGTCGATTCACACATCGCGCTGCCGGCGACCGATCGTTACGAGCTCGCGCCGTTTCGCGCGGCCATCGCCGCGGACGTCGCGTCGATCATGGTCGGCCATCTGGCGGTGCCTTCGCTCGATCCGAGCAGCCTGCCGGCCACGCTGTCGAAGCCGATCATCGATCTGCTCCGCCGCGAGTACGACGGCCTGATTGTGAGCGACGCGTTCGACATGGGCGGCATCACTAATCAGTTCGACGCCGGCGAAGCGGCGGTGCGCGGCATCGAAGCGGGACTCGATCAGATTCTCTGCTCGCCCGATCCCGACGCTGCCATCGCCGCGGTGGTGGAAGCGGTGCGCCGCGGACGCATTCGCATTGACGAACCGCTCGAGCGCGTGATGGCCGCAAAGCGCCGCGTCGATCGCACGCCGGTGCCGCGCGAAGTCGTCGACGCAGCGGAGCATCGCGCACTCGCCGAAGAAATCGCGCGCCGCGCGGTGCATGTGGAGCGCGATGAACGCGGCCTGCTGCCGCTGCGGGCGAGCGACATCGCAGCAGTGGTGGTGAGCGATTGGCCCGAAGAGAACCAGCTCGTCGACGCCGTGCGCCTGCTGCAACCAAACCGCGTCTACACCGCCGACGCGACGACGCCGTCGCTGGACGTCGACGCCGAAGTGATCCTGCTGCTGCTCGCACTGCGCGCGAAGAGTTACGCCGGCCGCATCGCTCTTCCCGACGCCGCGCGCGAGCTCGCGCAGAAGCGCGGCGCGAAGACGATCGCCATCGCGTTCGGCAGCCCGTACCTCATGGACGACCTGCCGCAAGTCTCCACGTTTCTCAACGCGTACGGCATCCAGCCGGTGTTGCAGCGCGCGGCGATCGATCTGCTGCGAAAATGACGCGCGTGCCTCGCCGCCTTCTTCCTCTCCTCTTCGTCTTCTTCGCCGCATGTGCCACCACGCACACGCCGCTCGATCAGGCCATCGACACGGCCATCGCGCAGAAGAAGATTCCTGGCGGCGTGCTGTGGGTGGAACACGACGGCCACCCGTGGCATCGCGCGTACGGCAATCGCGCCATCGAACCGGCGGTCGAGCCGATCACCGACGACACGATTTACGACGCCGCGTCACTCACAAAAGTCATCGCCACCGCGCCATCGATCTGGCTGCTGATCCAACGCGGCAAGCTGCAGCTCGACGACCGCGCGCAACAGTATCTGCCGGAGTTCTCGGACGGCGACGTCACGCTGCGCCATCTCCTCACGCACACGTCCGGCCTCCGTCCGGACATCGATCTCGATGAGCCGTGGAGCGGCCACGCCGAAGGCATCCGTCGCGCGCTCGCGGAAACGCCGCGCAACCGCCCCGGCGCCGTCTTCCGCTACTCCGACATCAACTACCTCCTCCTCGGCGAAATCATTCAGCGCGTTTCCGGCGAGCCGCTCGACGTCTTCGCGCAGAAGAATGTCTTCGCACCGCTCGGCATGCGTGATACGCGCTTCACGCCGCAGCCGAGTGCGCGCATCGCACCGACCGAACGTGACGTGCCGCGCGGTGTGGTGCACGATCCGACCTCGCGGCGCATGGGCGGCGTGGCCGGTCACGCGGGACTCTTCACCACCGCCGCGGACGTGGCGACGTTCGCACGCGCGCTGCTGAACGGCGGGGGAGGCGTGTTCACGCCGGAAACCATACGCGCGATGACGAGCGTGCAATCGCCGCCGGACGTGTTGATCCGCCGCGCCGCCGGCTTCGACATCGATTCCGGCTACAGCCGCCCGCGCGGCGATCACTTTCCGGTCGGGTCATTCGGCCACACCGGTTTCACCGGCACGATGCTCTGGATCGACCCCGCGTCGCGCACGTTCTACGTCTTCATGTCCAATCGCGTCCATCCGGACGGCCGCGGCAGCGTGACCTCGTTGCAATGCCAGCTCGGCACACTCGTCGCCGAAAGCGTGGGCGTCATGGTGAACAGCGGCAATCGTTTCGCGCGCGGCCGCGTCACATGGATCACCGGCGGCGCGGACGTGATGAACGGCATCGACGCGCTGCACGCCGATCGCTATCGCGCGCTGCAAGGCATGCGCATCGGCCTGATTACGAATCCGTCCGGCAGCGATCGCAGCGGCAATCCCACCATCGATCTGCTGCGCAGCGCGCCGGGTGTGCAGCTCGCGGCGCTATTCAGTCCCGAGCACGGCATCCGCGGCACGTTCGACGCGAAGGTCGCCGACGAAAGCGATCCCGTGACGAAGCTGCCGGTCTTCAGCCTCTACGGCGAGCGCCGCAAACCGTCGCCGGAGCAACTGCAGAATCTCGACGCGCTCGTCTTCGACGTGCAGGACATCGGCACGCGCTTCTACACCTACATCGCCACGATGGGATTGGCGATGGAAGCGGCGGCCGCGGCGCACGTGAAGTTCATCGTGCTCGATCGCGTCAACCCGATCGGCGGCGACGTCGTGGAAGGTCCGCTGCTCGAAGGCGCTCCCGATTTCACCGCCTTCCACTCGCTGCCCATCCGCCACGGCATGACCGTCGGCGAGCTCGCGCAGATGTTCAAAGACGAGCGCCATATCGACGTCGACCTCACCGTCATCAAGCTCCACAACTGGCACCGCGAGATGTGGCAAGACGCCGCAGGCCTCGGCTGGACCGACACCTCGCCGAACATGCGCTCGCTCGCCGCCGCCGGTCTCTATCCCGGCATCGGTCTGCTCGAACGCGCCATCTCCGTCGGCCGCGGCACGGCCACGCCGTTCGAGATTCTCGGCGCGCCTTACATCGATGGTGATGCTCTCGCACGCGCATTGCCGGCTCTACCGGGCGTGTCGGTGACGCCGGCGCGCTTCACGCCGGAAGCGAGCGTGTTCGCGAACCAGGAGTGCGGCGGCATTCGCCTGGCGATTACCGATCGTCGTGCCTTCCGCGCCGTCGACACCGGCGTCGCCATCGCCGCGACACTCGCGCGTCTGTATCCGCACGATTTCAAAGTCGACGAGCTCGCGCCGCTGCTGCGCGATCGCATCACGCTCGAGGCGATCCGCGCGGGCAAGACGACGACGTGGGATCTCGCGCCGTTTCTCGCGCGCCGCGCAAAGTACCTGCTGTACTAGCTGAGCGCGAGCGCGACCGCTTCTTCGAGCGTGCCCGGCCACTCCGCCACGCCCACTTCTTCCACATCGCGATCGTATTGCTCGCGTTCGACGGGCGGCACGTCCACCTTTAGCGAAGCGCGCAGCGCGGCGGCGGCGCCGAACAGGCGCGCATCGTGGCGGACGCCGGCGAGGATCTCGAGGACGCTCGCGGTGCGCCAGCGGTCGCCGAGGTCGTTGTGGAGGTGGAGGCTGTCCTGAAGGAGAAGGAGGGCGCGGTCGTCCTGATCGCGCATCCGCGACGCGACGCCGAGAAGATTCAGCGACCAGGCGATGCCTTCCTTGAAATCGCCGGAGCGCGCCCACGACAGCGCCTCCTCGACGCGCTGCTCGCCACCATCGAGATCGCCGGAGTAGAGCGACACCGCCGCGAGATTGAGCAGTCCCCACACCACGCCGTCCACATCGCCGAGCTCGCGGAAGATCTTCAGCGCCATCTGCGCCAGCTCGACGGTGCGTTTGAAGTCGCGCTTCAGCCACGACGCGAAGGCGATGTAGTTCAGCGAGCGGGCCGAGTTCGCGCGATCGCCGAGCTCGTCCCAGATGCTGTGCGCCAGCTCGTGCAGATCGATGGCGTGATCGTGCTCGCCGCGCTCGCGCGCGATGGAGCCGCGGAATTGCAGCGACTGCGCGAGCGCGCGGCGGTCGCCGGTTTTTCGCGCGAGATCGATGCTTGCGTCGAGCAGCTCGGTCGCTCCTTCGTAATCGCAGCGCAGAAACGCCATCGCGCCGGCGCCGGTGAGCGCGCGGCCGCGCGAGATGAGGTCATCGCTTTCGAGCGCGAGCACCGCGCCGAGCCAGCGCAGACCTTCCTCGTAGTGGCCGTGGATGTACCAGGACCACCAGAGCGATGCGCCGAGGCGCATGGCCAGCGCGGTATCGGAGGCGAGCGACCATTCCAGCGCGGCGCGATAGTTGTCGTGATCGATCGGCTGTGGACCGAGCTCCGCCGACTCGCTCATCAGCGTCGCATGCGCGCGGCGCACGTCGAGATCACGGCCTTCCGCAGCGAGCACTTCCAAGCCGTAATCGCGAATCGTTTCGAGCATCACGAAGCGCGGCTCGTCGTCGGTCGATGCAGGATCGCGCCGTAGGAACGCTTTGTCCGCGAGCGAGGAGAGTCCTTCGAACACCTCGATGCCGAGCGTGCCGCCGATGAGCCGTTCCGCTTGTTCGAGCGAGAAGCCGCCGCGAAAGACGCACAGCGTGGCGAAGAGCCGCTTCTCGTCGTCGTCGAGCAGGTTGTATCCCCACGCGATCGCGGCGTGCATGGTCTGCTGCCGCTCCGGAAGATCGCGCGCGCCGCCGGAAAGGAGTTTCATGCGATGACTGTCGACGCGCTGCAGCATGGCGCGCGGCGGCAGCATCTTCACGCGCGCGGCGGCGAGCTCGATGGCCAGCGGCAGTCCGTCCAGGCGCACGCAGATCTCGGCGATTTCGCGCGCGTTCTCCTCCGTCAGCGTGAAGTCGCTTTTCACCGCCGTTGCGCGCTCCAGGAAGAGGGCGACCGAGGCGTAGCTGGCGAGGGCTTCGGCGGCGAGAGGGAGATCGAGCGGCGGCGTCGTCAGCGGCGGCACCGCGTATTCGCGTTCGCCGCGGATGCGCAGCGGCGAGCGGCTCGTGGCCAGCACCTTCACGCGCGGCGCGGCGGTGAGCAAGTCGGCGATGTGCGGCGCGGCGTCGAGCACCTGTTCGAGGTTGTCGAGCACGAGCAGCATCGACTTCGTTTTCAGATGTCGCTTCAATGCATCGGCAAGCGCGCCGCCGCCTTCGTGCACATCCAGCGCGGACGCGATCTCGGTAATGACGAACTGCGGATCGTCGACCGGCGCGAGCGAGACGAAGAAGACGCCGTCGTCGAAGGTGCGCAGCAGCGCGGCGCCGACGGCGAGGCTCAGTCGCGTCTTGCCCGTGCCGCCGGGACCGGTGAGCGTGACGATGCGCACGTCGTCGCGGCCGAGGAGAGCGACCACGTCGTCGCGTTCGGCGTCGCGGCCGACGAGCGGCGTGAGAGACGAGGGCAGATTCGTGGCGAAGAGCGCGTCGCCGGAGGCGATGTGGATGCTTTCGGTCGTGGCCTGACGCGCTTGCGGCGTGCCGGCCACGGCGCTCGCGTCGCGCATCAACTCGCCGCGGAGGTGCACGAGATCGTCGTACAGCTCGCGCGCGGTCTGGTACCGGCGCAGGCGATCCTTTTCCATCGCGTGCGCGACGATGTTCGAGAGCCGCGGCGGGAGCGGAAGACCGCTTTGCGTCGTCAGCGGCGGCGCTTCGTTGCGGAGGATGTTGGCGATGACGTCGGTGGCGCTGTCGCCGTCGAACGGCAGGCGGCCGCTGATCAGCTCGTAGAGCACGACGCCGGTGCTCCAGATGTCGCTGCGCGAATCGAGCGGGTACCCGCGCAGCTGTTCGGGCGACATGTAGAAGACGGTGCCGCGCACCACGAACGGATCGGTCTTGTCGAGTTGCGGCTCCGACATACCGGTGCTGCGCGCGAGCCCGAAATCGAGCAGCTTCACGTAGCCGTCCGCTCGCAGCATGATGTTGTCGGGCTTCACGTCGCGATGAACGAGCCCGGCCGCTTCCGCTGCGGCGAGCGCCGACGCGATCTGGATGGCGATGTCGAGCACTTCCGACACGGTCGGCTCCGCGCGCAAAAGCCGCTGGCGCAGAGTGATGCCGTCGACGAATTCGGTGGCGATGAAGTGATCGTCGCCCGCCTGGCCGACGTCGTAGACGGTGAGGATGTTCGGATGATTCAGCGCCGATGCCGCGCGCGCCTCGTACTCCAGGCGGCGGCGCAGATCGAGGTCCGCACGCGCCGCGGCGCCGAGGACCTTCAGCGCGACGGGCCGCCGCAGCTGCGTGTCGTGCGCAAGGTAGACCTCTCCCATCCCTCCTGCGCCGAGGAGCGAACGAATCTCGTAACGACCGAGTCGTGAGCCGGGGGAGAGCATGGGGTGGGTGGATTTTGTCACACGCCCCACCCGACCAGGCTCACAGGCTCACAGGCTCACAGGCGCACAGGCTCACAGTAGCCCGCCCAGGCTTAGAGGATCAGAGGCTCAAAGGCTCAAAGGCTCAAAGGCTCAAAGTAGCGAGGCCTGCCGAGAGCCGCGGTGACGCGCTTGGCCTTCAGGCATGAGAGGCGGCTCTCGCCGCGTCCTCCTTTGAGCCTTTGAGCCTTTGAGCCTCTGAGCCTTTCTTTGAGCCTGTGCGCCTGTGCGCCTGTGAGCCTCATCCTGCGACAAAACCGCAAACACTGACCCCATCGTCCCACGCACTGACTTGAAATTCTCCGCGACTGACCATACGTTCAGCGTCCTGAACCAATGATCCCTCCCAAGTCCAAAGAAGAAGTCGTCCAGGAGTTTCGGATCCGGTCCATCCAGGACGCCACCATGCGTGTCATTGCGCGCAAGGGGATGGCCGCGGCGACGATGCAGGAGATCGCGGAAGAGGCGGGCGTCGCCAAAGGGACTATTTATCTCTACTTCCGCGATCGCGAAGAGCTGGTCGAGAAGACGTTCGAGAGCGCCATCACGCGATTGATGGAGACCATCGACGCGGCGCTCGATCGCGACATGCCCATCGAAGAAAAAGTGCGCGCCATCATGGCCGCGCACCTGTCGTTCTTCGGCGAGAATCGCGAGTTCTTCCGCCTCTATCTCTCGCTGCGCATGCCCGAAGGTCCGGCCGTGCGGCAGCGCCGGCAGAAGCAGAACTGCCAGCCGCAGTACCGGCTGCGCGCCGAGAAATTCGCTGCTGCCCTGCAACAGGCCATGGATCGCGGCGAGATCCGCCGCATGGACGCCTACAAGCTCGCTTTATTCATCATCGAAGGCAGCACCGCCGTGATTTTCGAGCGCCTCAATGAAGAGGCACCGCCGGACGAGGCGACCGATCTCGATCTGATTACCGGCATGGTGCTGGACGGCATTCGCAAACGGAGTTGAGCACGTTGAAACGATTGATACCTGCAGTTTGGATTCTGTTCTGCGCCTCGCTGGCGAGCGCGCAGACGACGCTGACGTTCGATGAAGCGCTGAAGCGCGCTCTCGCGGTGAACAACACCGTGGAATCGGCGCGCGCGGAAGTCGGTGTGGCCGAAGCGCAGCGCAGTTACCTCTTGTCCGCGGTCATGCCGAAGATCACAGTCAACGGCGCGCTGACGCGCAACAGCATCGAGCAGACCTTCGGTGGCGAGGGCGAAGATTCCGTCACCATCCTGCCGCACAACGACTGGCAGTATCAGGTCGTGCTGTCGCAGCCGCTCTTTGCGGGACGCCGCGAGCTGCGCGCGTATTCGCAGGCCAAGATCGCCGTGCAGAACGCGCGCGAGCAGTCGCAGGGCACCGATGACGCCGTGCTGCTGCGCGTCGCGTCGAGCTACCTCGCCGTCGTCAACGCCGATCGCCGTCTCGACGTCGAACGCCGCAACATAGAGCTGGCCGAACGGCGGCTGTCGCAGGCGCGCGCGTTCTATGAAGCGGGCGAAGTGACGAAGGTGGACGTCTTCCGCGCCGAGACCGCGCAGAAAGCGGCGCAGCGACTGCTCGCCGCGGCGCAGCAGCAGCGCGAGCACGCCGTCGCGCAACTGCGTCAGGACCTCGCGCTCGACGGCGCCGTCAACGTCGTCGCGCCGGCGCAGACCGTGGCCGCCATCCCTTCGGAAGAGGAGCTAGTGCGCCGCGCGCAGGCTTCGCGTCCCGACGTCACGGTCGCGCAGAACAACCTGCGCATCGCCGAGCTGGAGATCCAGAAGCAGCGCGGCTACTGGCTGCCCACCGTCACGTTCGACGGCGGTTACATCAGCCAGAAGACGCCGTTCCCCGCCGATCAGTATTCGTTCGGCCGCGTGAACTTCAGCATTCCGGTCTTTCAGTCGGGTGAAGTGATCGCGCGGGTGAGCGGCGCCAAGCAGCGCGAGAAGCAGGCGCAGTACGCGCTCGCGGACATCAAGCTCGGCGCGCGCGAAGATGTGCGCAAGGCGCTGGCCGATCTCCATTCGGCGGAGACCAGCCTCACGCTCGCGAACGACCAGCTCGCGGCGGCGCAGGCCGAATACGAACAGGCCTTCGAGCTCTATCGCGCGCAGGAAGCAACGTCGCTCGACGTCGCCGCATCCGAAGCCTCGCTCGCCGACGCGCGCCGCGCCGTCGCCGAAGAAACCTTGAATCGCGATCTCGCGCAGCTGCGGGTTTGGTACGCCGCGGGATCGATCAAAGAAGCCGTTGGAGTGACGAAATAATGAAACGAGCTCTCGCCATCCTCTCCATCACTGTTCTGACCGCGATTGCTTGCGGGAAGAGCGAAGAAACCGCCACCACCGAGACAACGGCTACCACCGCCACGACCTCGTCGTCGACGTCGACGACCGAAGCGCCGGCGCTGCCGGCGGACGTCGCGGCGGTCGGCACCGCGGTCACGAACACGACCACCGCCGCCACCGCCAGCGCCGCGGAAGGCGATCCGAGCACGCTCGTCGCCACAGGCGAATTCGTTTCGCCGGTGCGCTCCGAGCTCTCGCCGAAGCTGCCCGGCCGCGTGGCCCGGCTGTACGTCGACGAAGGCTCGCGCGTGACGAAAGGGCAGCCGGTGCTCGAGCTCGAGACCGAGTATTCGCGCCTCAATCTGCAGAGCGCCGAAGCGGACGTGGCGCGCGCCAAAGCCGCGCGCGACGAAGCGCAGCGCGACCTCGCGCGCAAGAAAGATCTGATCGCCAAGCAGTCCATCCCGCAAGCCACGTATGACCGCTCGCAAGCCGCGTACGACGGCGCGCAGGCGGCACTGCAGGCCGCGAGCGCGCAGGCCAATCTGCTCCGCCAGCAAATCGCCGACGCCACGCTGCGCTCGCCGGTCACCGGTGTCGTCGCGCAGAAGCGCACGGACGTCGGCGCGCGACTCGGCGATGGCGGCGTGGCCTTCGTCGTCGTGCAGCTCTCGCCGCTCAAGCTGCGCTTCGCGGTGCCGGAGCGTTACCTCGCGCAGATCGACAAAGGTGCGCGAGTCGTTGCGCGCGTCGATCCGTATCCGAAGGAAACGTTCGAAGGAACGATCAAGACCATCGGCGGCGTCATCGATCCGCAGACCCGCACCATGTTCGCCGAAGCCGAATTTCCCAATCGCGACGGGCGCCTCAAGCCGGGCCTCTTCGCGCGTGTGGAAGTGAAACTGAACTGAGCCGAATCCCATGCAAAAACTCGCAGAGATTTGCGTCAGACGCCCCGTCTTCGCCACGGTGATCATCCTCGCCCTGGTCGTGGTCGGCGCGTTCTCCTACTTCAAGCTCGGCGTCGACCGCTTTCCGAACGTGGAGTTCCCGTTCGTCATCGTGTCGACCGTGCTTCCCGGCGCTGCGCCGGAAGAGATCGAGACCGAGATCACCGACAAGGTCGAAGAAGCGGTCAACACGATCTCCGGTATCGAAGAGCTGACCTCGTTCTCGTCCGAGAACGTCTCGGTGGTCATGATCAGCTTCGATCTCGAAAAGAATCGTGACGTCGCCACGCAGGAAGTGCGCGACAAGATCAGCACGATCCTGGCCGAACTGCCGAAGGATGCCGACCCTCCCGTCGTGCAGAACTTCGACCCGGGCGCCATTCCGGTCGTGACGATTGCCGTCTCCGGTCCCGGCTCGCAGCGCGACATCTCCGAATACGTCGACAAGACGCTGCGCCGCCGTCTCGAAACGGTCGCCGGCGTCGGCCAGGTGCTCGTCATCGGCTCGCGTCCGCGCCAGATCAATGTCGTCGTCGACAACGCCAAACTCGCGTCGCAGGGTCTTACCGCCGCCCAGGTCGTGGCGGCGCTGCAGGCGCAGAACATTCAGATTCCGGGCGGTAAGGTCGAGCAGGGCATGCGCGATCTGACGCTGCGCACCTACGGCCGCGTCGATGATCCGACTTCGTTCGGCAATATCCCTGTGGCGAATGTGGGCGGCACGGCCATTCGCATTCGCGACGTGGCGCGCATTGAAGACAGCATGTCGGACGTCGAGTCCGCCGCGAGCGTCGGCGGCAAATCGGCCGTCGTGCTGATGGTGCGCAAACAGTCCGGCACGAACGCCATCAACGTCGTCAATGGCGTCAAGGCACGCGTGGCGGAAGTGACGCCAACGTTGCCCAAAGGCTACAAGCTGGACATCATTCGCGACCAGTCCGAATTCGTCCTCGCCGCCGTGGGCGCCGTCAAAGAACACCTCATCCTCGGCTCCATTCTCGCCGCGCTCGTTGTGTGGCTGTTTCTCAGTAGCCCGCGCTTCTGGCACGTGCTGCTGATGCTGGCCGGCACACTGTCGTTCTATTTCCTCCTGTGGGGCCACAGCCTGCACCTGCCGCGCATTGTGGCGGTGCCTGCGGCCATCATCATAGGCGCGGCAATGTTCTGGTATTTCGCCCGAACATCGCGACCTACGCTGATTGCCGCGGTGGCCATTCCGAGCTCGCTCATTGCGACGTTTGCGGCCATGCAGTACATGGGCTTCACACTCAATGTCATTACGCTGCTGGCATTGACACTGGCGGTCGGTATCGTCATTGACGACGCCGTCGTCGTGCTCGAGAACATCTTCCGGCACATGGAAGAGAAGAACCTGACGCCGATGCAGGCGGCGGTCTCCGGCACGAAGGAAGTCGGCCTGGCCGTCATGGCCACGTCGCTCTCACTGATCGTCGTCTTCCTCCCTGTCGCGTTCATGGCCGGCATCGTCGGCCGCTTCATGTACTCCTTCGGCGTGACGATGGCCTTCGCTATCGCCGTGTCGCTGCTCGTTTCCTTCACCCTCACGCCGATGATGGCCGCGCGCTATCTGCGGCGGGAGGATCTGAAGCACGATGCAGAAGGCGGCGGCGGGACGCGCTCCAAGGGTCTTTACGCCGTCATTGAGCGCGCTTATATGGCGATGCTCGACTGGTCGATGGCGCACCGCTGGGTCATCGTGCTCCTGATGCTCATCGTCCTCGTCGCCACGGTTCCGCTCTTCAGCGTGGTCGACAAGACCTTCCTGCCGTACGACGACGAAGGCCAGTTCGCCATTACAGTGCGCGCGCCGGAAGGAGCGAGCGTCGACGCGACGCAGACCATTGCCGAGTCGATCGCCAGCCGCGTGCGCCAGCTCAAAGGCGTGACCAATACCGTTGTCACGATTGGCGACGACCCGCAGAAGACGCTCAATCTCGCCACTGTGTACGTCAAGCTCGGCAAAGCCGACGAGCGCGAAAATCAGTACGAGATCATGGACCACGTCCGCAAGCAGGTGCTGCCGCAGTACCAGCGCCTCAATCTGCGCACGCAGGTCGCGCCGGTCAATGAATTCGGCGGCGGCACGGACGCGGAAGTGATGTTCTGGATCGGCGGGCCCGATCTCATGCAGCTCGACAAATACGCCGCGCAGCTGACCACGGCCATCAAGGATCCGAAGCTCGGCACGACCGACGTCGATACGAACTTCGTGGTCGGGAAGCCGGAGCTGGCCGTGCGCATCGATCGCGACAAAGCGACCGATCTGGGCGTGCGCGTGCAGGATCTCGCCGCAACGCTCAATGTGCTCGTCGGCGGCCAGAAGGCCACCAGCTATTACGAAGGCGGCGAAGAATACGAAGTGCACGTCCGCGCTGCTGAACAGTCGCGCAATAACGCCGCGGCCATTTCACAGATCGAAGTGCCATCAATGAGCGGCCGTAATGTGAAACTCAGCGATCTCGTGATCATGCGCGAAGGCACCGGCCCCGCCGTCGTCAATCGCTACAACCGCCGCCGCATGGTCATGGTTCTGGCGAACATGCAGCCCGGTTACTCCTCGCAGACGGTCATGAACCTGCTGCAGGAGAAGGCGAAAGCGCTGAACATGCCGAAGACGTATTCGTTCGGCTTCACCGGCCGCGCGCAGGAGCAGCAGAAAGCCGGCATCAACTTCATGCTCGCGTTCGTGCTCTCCATCGTCTTTATGTATCTCATTTTGGCCGCACAGTTCGAGAGCTGGGTTCACCCGATCACCATTCTGTTGTCACTGCCGATGACGGTGCCGTTCGCACTGCTGTCGCTCGTGCTGCTCAATGAATCCGTGAACATCTTCTCCTCCCTCGGCATCGTCGTGCTGTTCGGTATCGTCAAGAAGAACTCGATTCTGCAGGTCGACCATACGAACCAGCTGCGCGAGCGCGGTCTGCCGCGTTCGGAAGCAATCCGCGAAGCGAACCGCGACCGTTTGCGCCCGATTCTGATGACCACCATTGCCTTCGTGGCCGGCATGATCCCGCTCGTCGTCTCCAGCGGCGCCGGCGCGGCGACGAACCGCGCCATCGGTGCGACGATCATCGGCGGCCAGACGCTCGTGCTGCTCCTCACCCTCGTCGCCACCCCCGTCACCTACTCCCTCTTCGACGACCTCGGCGCCTTCTTCAGCCGCGGCAGCCGCTTCGACGAAGCACGCGAAGAGGAAGAGACACACGTGGGAGAACCGGCGGCCGTCTAATCGCGTCCAGTCGCTTTCCCTTGTCTTCAGGGGCCGGCCATTGTGCCGGCCCTTTTCGTTGTCTGCCGCGCCACGCGCGGTAGAACGTCTTGGCGCAAAGTGACTCATGGCGCGATGATCCGGCCGCTATGGCCGAGCCGCGCCTGATTCCCCGCATTCACGCCGCACTGCGCGTTCGTCATTACAGCCGCCGCACCGAAGAGGCCTACGTCGGCTGGATCAAACGCTTCATCTTCTTCCACAACAAACGGCACCCCGCGTCGATGGGTCCCGACGAGGTGAACGCGTTTCTGACGTCACTGGCCGTGGACGGCCACGTCAGTGCGTCGACACAAAACCAGGCATTGTGCGCGCTGCTGTTCCTCTATCGCGAGATCTACGGTGCGCCACTGCCGTGGATGGCGGAATTGGTGCGCGCAAGACGTCCCGTGCGCCTGCCCGTCGTTCTCACGCCGGAAGAGGTAAAAGCAATCCTCGCGCAAACCTCCGGCACGACGCATCTCATGCTGACGCTGCTCTATGGCTGCGGCTTCCGTTTGTTGGAATGCCTCCGTCTGCGCGTCAAAGACGTCGACTTCCGCCGCGGCGAAGTCTTCGTGCGCGATCCCAAAAGCCGCCGCGATCGCATCACCGTGCTGCCGAAATCAACGATCGAGCCGCTGCGCCATCACCTCGACCGCGTGCGCCAGCTCCACCTGCGCGACCTCGCCGACGGCTGGGGCGCCGTCATCCTGCCGACGGCCATGTCCCGCAAAGTCCCAAACGCGCCGCGCGACTGGCAATGGCAATGGGTCTTCCCCGCCTCGCGCCGCTGGAAGGATGCGAATGGCAACGAAAGCCGCCACCACGTACACGAAAGCTACCTCCAACGCGCCATCCGCGACGCCACCCGCGCGGCGGGACTGAACAAGCGCGTAACCTGTCACACCCTGCGCCACTCCTTCGCCACCCACCTCCTCGAACGCGGCCAGGACATCCGCACCGTCCAAGAGCTCCTCGGCCACCGCGACGTCGCCACGACCATGATCTACACACACGTGCTGCAAATGGGAGCAAAGGGAGTACGAAGCCCGGCGGATGCATTGTGATGCTGCACGTGCCGCTGCGCGGCACGCTGCCGGTTCTACACCGCGGAGGAATTGCTCGTTCGCCCTCTCGCTAGCGCGACGCCGTGTTGACCAAAGGCGGACGCCGAGGGAGCCTCGGCGGATGCTGCGTACGCGATTGACGCTGAAACCCGGGGCCCCCGGCACCAAACGCCTCGTCGAGCAATACGGCGACCGCCTGATCTGCGTGCGCTATCGCTACGACGCCGAATACTGCCTGCGCCTCAAAACCGTCGAGCTCATCGTCGACGAGCGCCACTGGATCCCCCGCGCCACCCGCCCCGCCCCCCTCGACTACGTCCACCTCCGCCTCCCACCCGACACCCCCTCCCGCCCCGCCCTTCTGCGCCTAGGCGGCGAGTGGGACGAGGCGGCTCGCATGTGGCGCGTGACTTTTGCCGCCGCGCAGCTACTGAATCTCACGGATCGCATTTCGTTATAAGGCCGCCGGTGCTGCGTCCGCCTATTCTGCAGCTCGTTAGCACTCGCAATAGCGATGGTTTCGAGCCGACGAGATCGCGCGGCCACGCGATTTCGTCTGCGCATTTTGCTCACTCGCTAGCACGCTCGATAGCGATGGAGCTCAGCCGAGCGAGATCACGGC
>DASSMK010000405.1:0-7251 GCA_035688915.1 Thermoanaerobaculia bacterium | reverse complement strand
ATCCCAGCCGTGCAGCCGACCGCCAGCGATCGTGACGTCGTTCTGGCTGTCGATGACAACGAGCAGAACCTGCAACTCTTGGAGGAATACCTCTGGAGTTGGGGCTACGACGTCGTCTTGGCGCGCGACGGCGTAGAAGCGCTCGAGCTTTGGCCGAAGCACAACCCCTCGGTCATCGTGCTCGACGTGATGATGCCGAACATGGACGGCTACGAAGCCTGCTCGCGCATCAAGAGCATGGCCGGCGGCCGCACCATCCCCATCCTCATGCTCACCGCGCTCACGGCGACCGAGGACAAGATTCGCGCGCTGGAATGCGGGGCGGACGACTTTCTCAACAAGCCGATCAACCGCGAAGAGCTGCGCACGCGCATCGGATCGCTGATCAAGATCCGCAACCTGCGCAAAGAGCTCGACTCCAGCGAGAACATCATCATGACGCTGACCACCGCGCTGGAGAGCAAAGACCCGCGCGCCGTCGGTCACGTCCATCGCGTCGCCGCGTACGCATCGCATCTCGCCGAGAAGCTCGGCATGTCGGTCGAGGAGAAAGAGACCGTCATCAAAGGCGCGCTCCTCCACGACCTCGGCATGATCGGCGTCCCCGACAATCTGATTCTGAAATCGCAGCTCGACGACGAGGAGCAGGCGCAATTCGCAGAGCACACGCGCATGGGCGCGTCGATCCTCGAGCCGATGGCCACGTTCCGATCATTCGTGCCGATCGTGCGCTGGCATCACGAGCACTACGACGGCTCCGGCTATCCCGATCATCTGACCGGCGAAGCGATTCCCATCGAAGCGCAGATCGTCGGCATCGCCAATCGCTTCGACGAGATCCATCACGAGCAGAACGTGACCGAGGATACGGCGATGGCGCAGCTGCTGGCGGAGGCGGAGCGGGGCTGGTTCGATCGCGAGCTGGTCAAGCTCTTCTCCGCGAGCCTCGACGAGGAAACGCCGAAGGCGGTGATGTCGAAGCACATGCGGCCGCGCACGGCGCCGAAAGCGCGCGTGCTGTGCGTCGACGACAACAAGATGAATCGCGATCTCGTCGCGTCGACGCTCGTCGATGCGGGCATGCACGCGCTGACGGCGGAGAACGGCGACGAAGCGATCGCTATCCTCGAGCGCGAGCCGATCGACGTCGTGCTGCTCGATCAGGTCATGCCGCTGCACGACGGGCCGTCGACGCTGAAACTGCTGCGCGATGATCCGCGGTGGGAGTTCCTGCCGGTGATCGTGCTGACGTCGCATCGCCACGGGAGCGTGCGGCAGGAGGCAATCGTCTCCGGCGCCGACGATTTCATCAACTATCCGCTCAATCGCCTCGAGCTCATCACGCGCATTCACTCGCTGCTGCGGATCAAGGATTACCACGCCGATCTCGAACAGACGCAGAACGTGATCTGCGCGCTGGCGCTGGCGCTGGAGGCGAAGGATCGCTACACGCGCGGCCATTCGCAGCGCGTCGGCGATCTCGCGCACACATTCGCGTTGCACCTCGGCATCCCCCGCGACATCGCGGAGAAGATCCGCATCGCCGGCCTGCTGCACGACATCGGCAAGATCGCGGTGCCGGAAGCACTGCTGAACAAGAAGGGACCGCTCACGCGCGAAGAGTTCATGCGCGTCATCGATCACCCCGTGATCGGCGAGGAGATGGTGCGGCCGCTGACGACGCTGACGTCCGTCCTGCAGCTGATCCGCCACCACCACGAGCGCTACGACGGTCGCGGCTACCCCGACGGCCTGCGCGGCGAAACGATCCCCTACGAAGTGCGCCTGCTCTCGATCGTCGACGCGTACGACGCGCTGACCTCGCACCGCGCCTACCGCCCCGCGCCGCTCACGCACGATGCCGCAATCTCCACGCTGCGCCGCGAAGCGGCAGGCGGCAAGTGGGATCCAGTGATGGTCGAGGAGTTCGCCGGCATGCTGGGCGAAACCGCGCCGGAGTGGGAACGGATCGCGCGGCCCGCGCCGACTCTGCGGCTGGCGTAAGGGAGACGGGATCGACGAGGGGCCTCCGGCGGCCGGGGCCGTGGCCCCAGCCGCCGGAGGCCCCCGGTCGAAACCCGCTCATGTAAACTCCGCCCCCTCAGCGATGCTCGTCATCCAGGATCCATTACGCCAAACCGATCTGCCGCGCGGCTGCGTGGCCACCATCGGGAACTTTGACGGGATGCACGTCGGGCATCAGCAGATCGTGCGTGGCGTCGTCGAGCGCGCGCGCGAGCTCGGGCGGCCGTCGGCGGTGATCACGTTTCATCCGCATCCGCTGTCGATCGTCGCGCCCGATCGCGTGCCGCAGCAGATCCTCACGCTCGCGCAGAAGGAAGAGATCCTGCGCGAGATGGGCGTCGACGCCATGCTGGTCGTGCCGTTCACGCACGAGTTTTCGCGCTGGACTGCCGACCGTTTCATCGAAGAGTTTCTCGTCAACGCGTTGCAGGTGACGGAAGTGCGCATCGGCCGCGATTTCTGTTTCGGCGCGGGACGCGAAGGGAACTTTCAGAAGCTCGTAGCAGCTGGCGCGCAGCAGGGCTTCACTGCCGTGGCGGTGGACGAAGTGCGCATCCGCGGCATGCGCGTCTCCAGCTCCATCGTCCGCGACGCCATCGCCAAAGGTGCCTTGCGCATCGTCAGCGCCGCCCTCGGCCGCACGTACTTTGTCGATGGCCGCGTGGCCACCGGTCGCAAGCTCGGTCGCAAGATGGGCTTCCCCACCGTCAACGTCGATCCCGCCAACGATCTCTTTCCGCGTGGCGGCGTGTTCATCACCACCTGCCGCTTCGAGAGCTTCTCGCGCTCGTTCGAAGGAGTGACGAACATCGGTGTGCGGCCGACGCTGTACGAGAACTACGCCAGGACCATCGAGAGCCACATCCTCGACTTTGACTCCAACGTTTACGGCGACACCGTCCGCCTCTACTTTCACAAGCTGTTGCGGCGCGAGCAGCAGTTTCGCTCCGCGCTGGAGCTGACCAATCAGATCCGCAACGACATCGAGCGATCGCGGCTCTGGTTCCTTCGGCATCCGGTTCGCTTCACCGACCCCGCGCCCATGACCGATCTCTCCGACTCCTCGGAGGACTGGCCCTGACGCGCGGCGTCCGCCCACTATGTCCGATCCGGTACTCGCACTGATCCTCATCGTCGCCTTCTTCGCCGCGATCGTGGCGGCGCACTACTTCAAGACGCTCGACGGCGCGCTTTTCCACGATGCGCGGACGCCGCTCATCGCCGGCGTGGTCGCGGGCGTGCTGATCCGCTTCGCCGACCGCACGCCGCATCTGCACGCGCTAGTGGTCGGCGTGGTGCTGACGCTCGCGGCGCTCTACGTTCGCCTGACCGGCCGCGAGAGCGAGCCGATCGACGGCATGACGCTCGGCGCGATGACCGGCGTTGCGGCGGCGATTCCGCTCGCGTTCAGCGGCGAAGGCGAATTGCGCCAGTTCGCCGAATGCATCCTGGCCGGCGCGGTTGCTGGCTACGGCATCACGTTCGGCCTCACGCACGTGGCCGACAAACTGCGCCAGCTGATCGTCGACGCCATCACTGCAGCCGCCGCAGTCGGCGCTGCCTACGCGCCCACGGTCGCGATGAGAAGCGGCGCGGCCGAACGTCACGTCGCCATCACCGCCGCCGCGCTGCTGCCGCTGATCGTGATCGGTACGGTCTTCAAGCAGTGGCCCGCCATCCGCGCCGAGTTACGCCACGAAGCGTCGCTCGGCGTCATCGACGAAGAAGACGTCCGCCCCACCGCCCACCCCTTCCGCCGCCTCGGCCGCGCCGGCTGGCACGACGCCAGCGCACACCGCGAATTCGTGCGCATCGCGAACAAGATCGCGTTGCGCAAACGGCAGCAGCGAGGGCGCGCGGAGGAGATCGCGCGGCTCTATCAGGTGGAAGTGATCAAGCTGCGCATGCAGGCGCAAGGGATGGCGCAGGTGGACCGCGCCATGCGGAACGCGGCGTTGCGCGGCTCGTAGCCGCGCCCCTTCTTTAGGCTCAAAGGCTCACAGGCTCACAGGCTCAAAGTAGCGCCGACCTGCCGAGAGCTCCGCGCAGCGGAATTGCCGTGGATCAGGCGCTTCGCGCGGCCATCGCGCGTGGCGTCCAGGCCATTCACGCGCGGTTTGCGCAGCGTGTGCTGCTCTGAGCCTTTGAGCCTGTGAGCCTTTGAGCCTGGGCGGGGGGAGGCCGGGGGGCCGGCCGAGGGGCGGGGAAGCTACAATTGCGCCTCGAATGCGTCGCCTGGCCCTCTCTGCACTGATCGCGCTCAGCGCCCTCTCCGCCGTAGCGCAAACCAAACCGCCGAAATTCAAGTTCATGGCCGGGCCGAAAGCCGGCGGCGGCGAAGTGAAATGGTCCGTCGCGGAGCATGGACGCGTCGAGCTGGAGAAGGATGAATACGTCCTCCTCGAAGGCGACGTGAAGCTCGAATACCAGGACATCAAAGTGGCCGGCGACAAGGTCACGTACAACTTCAAAACGCGCGACGTCGTGGCCGAAGGGCACGTGGTCATCGATCAAGGCCCGACGCGCGTCACCGCCAATCAAGCGGTCTACAACCTCGACTCCAAGACCGGCACGTTCTTCAACGCCACCGGCACGATGGATCCGTCGATGTACTTTTCCGGCGATCGCATCGAGAAGGTCGACGAAGACACGTATCGCCTGACCAACGGTGTGTTCACTTCGTGCGATCTCGATCGTCCGGCCTGGTCGTTTCACGTCGGCAGCGCGGATGTGACGATGGACGATTACGCGCACATGCGCGACATCTCCTTCCGCGCGAAAAACATCCCGGTGTTCTGGGCGCCGCGCCTGGTTTGGCCGACGAAACGCGACCGGTCCCAAGGCTTCCTCATCCCTCGCATCCTCTTCTCCAACACCTTCGGCACGCGCGTGGAGACCGGCTACTTTCTGCCGATGGGTGAATCCGCCGACGCCACCATCTACGCCGACGTCAACACGGCGAACTACAACGGCGCCGGCCTCAATCTCCGTTACGTGCCGAGCGAGAACGTGAAGCTCGGCGAGCTCACCGCGTACGCCGTGAACAACCCACAGCAGGATCGCGTGGAGTGGCGCTACGCGTACAAGCACGCGCAGGAAAATCTCCCCGGCGGCTTCCGCGGCGTCGTCGACGTGCAGGACTATTCGAATCTCGATTTCTTCCGCGAATACGACCGCGACCCGCGCCTGCACACGCTGTCGAACATCTACTCCTCCGGCTACCTCACCAAGAACCGTCCCACCTATTCGCTGAACATCCTGGCCGATCGCCGCGACATCGTTTTCGCCACCACGCGCCAGCGCTACGAACAGCTGCCGTCGCTGCAGTTCCGGATGTACCCGCAGCGCGTCGCCAACACGCCGGTCTACTTTTCGCTCGAATCGAGCGCCTCGCAGCTGCGCACGAGCAGCGTCGACTTTTTCGGCAAGGCGGAAGAGAGCGCGAACTACGGCCGCGCCGATCTCTTCCCCACGCTCTCGCTGCAGGTGCGCACGCCGTCGTGGTTCTCGATCAAGCCGCAGATCTCGTTGCGCGAGACGTACTACACGCAAAGCCAGGACGAGACCACGCGCGAGACGATCGACGAATCGCTGAACCGCCGCTACGCGCAAGGACAGGTCGAGCTGGTCGGCCCGTCCTTCTCACGCGTCTACAACCGCTCCGCCGGCGGCTTCTCGAAGTTCAAGCACGTCATCGAGCCGCGCTTCCGCTACGTCTACACCTCGAACGTCAGCAATCAGGATCGCATCCTCCGCTTCGACACCGTCGATTCGCCGTTCCTTCCCATCGTGCAGGACTCCGTCGAGTACTCCCTCACGCAGCGCCTCCTCGGCAAGGAATCCGGCCCGAGCGGCAACGCGCGCGAAGTGCTGTCGTTCTCGCTGCGCCAGAGCGTGGCGCTGTCCGATCCATTCACGAAGAACAGCGGCGGCTCGTTCCCCGGCTCGTCCGTCGGCACGCACAAGTTCACGCCGCTCACCGCGAACCTGCACGCCAATCCGTATCAGTCGATCACCGTCGACGCGAACGCCACGTTCGGCAACGTCTCACACCAGCTCGATCAGGTCAGCTTCTCGGCCAATCTCGTCGGCACCGGCGACCGCGCCGACAAGTACCTCGGCGTGACGTGGTTCGCCTCGTTCCTGCAGCCCAACCAGACCACCGGCGACGCGAGCCAGGTGCGCTTCAACGCCGGCTCCAACATCCGCGAGAAAATCCGCGCCGACATCCAGCTGAACTTCGACGCCAAAGACGCCAAGTTCCTCGAGCAACGCTACCTCCTCGGATGGACCGGTTCGTGTTACGGTGTCGCGCTCGAATATCGTCCCTACCGCGTCTTCGTCCCGAACGAGATCACCGGCGCCGCCGAAGAACGCCTCCGCGCCACCTACGGCATCGCCATCACACTGAAGAACGTCGGGACGATCGGAACGCATTGAGAAAGAGTGGTCACTGACCACTGGCCACTGACCACTGGCCACTTACACACATGAACGCACGCTCCTCGCTCAAAATGAAAGGCCTCATCCTGTCCGGCGGCAAGGGCACGCGCATGCGGCCGCTCACCTACACGTCGGCCAAGCAGCTCATCCCGGTCGCGAACAAGCCGGTGCTCGTCTACGGCATCGAAGCGATCGTCGCCGCGGGCATCCCCGACATCTGCATCATCGTCTCGCCGGAAACCGGCAGCGAGATCCGCGAATGCATCGGCGACGGCTCGCGCTACGGCGCGAACATCGTCTACATCGAACAGGACGCGCCGCGCGGACTCGCACACGCCGTTCTCACCGCTGAAGATTTTCTGAAGGATTCGCCGTTCGTGATGTACCTCGGCGACAACCTGCTGCAGCACGGCATCACGCCGCTCGTCGAGGAGTACCGCAGCATCGACTGCAACAGCGAGATCCTCCTCACGCACGTCCCCAATCCGTCGCAGTTCGGCGTGGCCGAATTGAATGACGACGGCGAAGTGACGCGCCTCACCGAGAAACCGGCCGAGCCGAAATCGGATCTCGCTCTCGTCGGCGTCTACATGTTCGACGAGAAAATCTTCGAAGCGGCGAAAGCGATCAAGCCGTCGAAGCGCGGCGAGCTGGAAATCACCGACGCCATCCAGTGGCTGCTCGACAACGGCTACTCCGTCCATCCGCACATCGTGAAGGGCTGGTGGAAAGACACCGGCAAGATCGAAGACATGCTCGAAGCGAATCGCACCGTGCTCGATA
>DASSMK010000404.1:0-7918 GCA_035688915.1 Thermoanaerobaculia bacterium | reverse complement strand
GTGATACGCCGCAAGCTTTGGAGCGGCGGGCGCCCTCGCCCGCCGAGGTCTTGCCTCTCACTGCAGCGTCTGCGCGAAGAGCCAGCAAAGCAGCAACACCACCGGCGCATGAAAGAGCAGCTGCAGGATGGAGTAGCCGGCCAGATCGCGCGCTTTGACGCCGAGGATGCCCATGAGCGGGAGCATCCAGAAGGGGTTGATGAGATTCGGCAGCGCTTCGGCGGCGTTGTAGATCTGCACTGTCCATCCGAGGTGGACGTGCCAGGCGTTGGCGGCGGCCATGACGTACGGCGCTTCGATCACCCACTTGCCGCCGCCGGACGGCACGAACATGCCGAGCAGCGCGGAGTAGAACGCCACCACCAGCGGAAACGTAGTCTTCGTGGTGATGGCCACGAACGCGTGCGCGAGATGTTCCGCGATGGGCGTCTTCGAGATCATCCCGAAGATGCCGCCGTAGAACGGGAACTGGATCAATACGCCCGCGGTGGCGGGAACCGATTTGCCGACGGCGCTGAGAAACGAGCGCGGACGCCAATGCAGCAGCAGACCCGCGGCGAGAAAGATGAAATTGAAGTTGTTGAGATCGAGCGCGGCCAAGCCGCCTTTTTCGCGGAACTGCTGTGCGATGTACCAGAACATCAGCGCGGCGATGATCACACTGAGGATGGGCGAATTTTCGGCGCGCTCGCCCGGCGTGGTTGCTTCGGCAGAAGCGACGCTGAATGGTTCGAACTGCACGCCCATCTCGCGTGCGGTCTTCGCATCTTCGTCGCGCGGCGCGGAGTAATACGCGACGGCCACCGACATCGTGATGAGGATCGCGGCGGTGACGAGGTTCTGCCAGAGAAAGATCGTCTGCGTCAGCGGGATGATTCCGGTGATGGGCAGCAGCGACGCGGGGATGGAGCTTTTCGTCGCCTGCAACAACGCGGCGGACGAGGAGAGGCCGAGCGCCCAGACGCTGCCGAGGCCGAGGTAGGCGGCGGCGCCGAGAGCGCGGTAGTCGACTCGTTCGACGCGCCGCGATATTTCGCGCACGAGCAGGCCGGTGAAGATCAGTGAGAGTCCCCACGAAATCAGCGACGAGAGCATCGCGAAAGCCGCGACGAATGCGACGGCGCCGCGGCCGGTCTTGGGAATCGCAGCGAGGCGCGTAGTCAATCGCGCGATCGGCGGCGATGACGCGACAACGAAGCCGCCGATGATGACCATGGCCATCTGCATCGTGAAGTTCACGAGCGACCAGAAGCCGCCGCCGAATTCGCTCGCCAGATGTGTGGCCGGAACGCCGATGGCCACGCCGCCGAGAAAAACGATCACGATCGCGGCGAGTGCGAAGACGAATGCGTCAGGAAACCAGCGCTCGCACGCATCGGCGATGCGCGAGCCGGCGCGCGCGAGCCACGTCGATTCATTGCGCATGATGCGCGATTGTAGTGACGCGCTTCGGCGGAAGGGAACGGCGGCGCGGCGTTGCTTCGCCGCGCCGCCGTCGCGTCAGAACGTGAACGACACACGGATGCCCGCTTCGCGCGTGCGATTGGCGGGCTCGAACAGTTCGAGGACGATTCCGTCTGAGCCGTCGGGATCGTCGATCACGAACGATTGCGACGGATCGACCTTCCAGCTGCGAAGGAACGGGCCGAAGCTCACATGCTTCCTGCGCAGCACAGCGCTCAGCTCGTAACCGGAGCCGTCATTCAGATCGACCGTGACGTCGGGCACCGACGGATCGATGTCCGACAGCTTCGACTCCACCTTGCCGCTGATCAGCCAGTTGTATTGCGCGCTGACGACGAGCGACGTGTCGCCACGCAGCGGTAAACCGGCTGCCACACCGATCGGTACGTAGCGATAGGAGACCGTGCGGTCGTATCCCGCCATCCCGTTCGTTGTTTCCTCGCCGCCGCTGTCGTCGACGAGCACGCGCACGCCCAATCCAACGAATGGCGAGAGAGTGGCGCGATGGGCGAGCCTGAAATCGCGGCCCGCGTGAAACTCGAGCTGCCCGATTCCTTGCGTCACATCGTTCAGCTGCGTCTCACCCGCATCGGCCGTGTAATCGACGGAGCCCAGGTCCAACGCGAAACGTCCGCGCAGAAAAATCGCGTTGTCGAATTTCTTCGTGTAGCCCACATCCAAGCCGGCGAAGCGGCCGTCGTCGTTCGCCACGGTCTCGCCTTCCACGCGCTCGTGATAGCCGTAATCGAACGCTTCGACGCCCAGCTCGAATCCCGGCTGCGTCTGCGCCTGGCTGGCCGTCGCAATCAACAATCCGCACAACAACAGCAAACTCTTTTTCATGGTGTCCTCCGAAAGTCGGAGGCGAGTGTCGGTCGCTGCGCTTGCCGCAGAATTACGTGCGCGGACTCGAACGCGTAAGCTTCCCGCAATGGTCGTTCACGAGGATGCAACGCATGCGAATTCTGCTCGTCGAAGATGAGCCGCAGCTTGCAGCCGCCATGGTCTCGCGCCTCACCGCCGAAGGTTTCGTCGTCGACCATCTCGCCACCCTGGGCGAAGCCATCGAAGCCGTGATGACCACGCAGTACCGCGCCATTCTTCTCGATCGCCGTCTGCCCGATGGCGACGGTCTGTCGCTGCTGCCGGTGCTGCGCACGCGCGCGGCGCCACCGCCGGTGATCGTGCTCACCGCGCTCGACGATGTGCCGGATCGCGTGGCCGGTCTCGATGCGGGTGCCGAGGATTACCTGATCAAGCCTTATGCATTCGAGGAGCTGCTGGCGCGATTACGCGTGCTCTTCCGACGCGACGGCGCGGCTGCGGCGCCGCTCGCGCGCGTCACGATCGGACGGCTCGATTACGACCTCAGTGCGCGCGAAGCAGTCGTCGGTGGCAACGCGCTCAATCTGCCGCGGCGCGAGCTGGCCATTCTCGACGTGCTCGTGCGCCGCGCCGGACGCGTGGTCATGCGGGAGCACCTCGAATCGCAGGTCTACGGCTTCGATGACGACATTCGCTCCAACGCGCTGGAGGCGCACATCTCGCGATTGCGGAAGCGGCTCAGCGACGCGGATGCGGGCGTCGTGCTGCACGGCATTCGCGGCGTGGGCTACATGCTGAGGGTTGAATGAAACGGCCGCGTGCATCGCTCGTTCTGCGGCTGACGATCGCCTTCGTGATCAGCCACGCCGTGGCCTTGATGGTGTTCCTGCTCGCGGCGCTGTTTCCGTTTGCGCGCAACGACGCGGACGCGCAACTCGGACCGGACGTCGCCATCGCACTGTTGAAGCGCGACGTGGTCAGCGAGCACGGCGCGCTGCGGTTGCGATCGAATGCGGATGTGCTCGACCTGGCGCAGCGCAGCCCCTCGCTCTGGTTCGTGGTGCGCAGCGGCGGCCAGCAGCTGGACTTCGGGCGCGTGCCTCCGCAAGCGCGCGAGATTCTGCGGTCGCTGCCCGGCGTAGTGAAGAGCGCGGAATTCGGCAACGTCGGCAAGAGCGGCCGCGCAGGCGATGCTTCCATCACCGTCGATGACGATCGCATGTACGTCGCCGGTGGCGTGGAGACGAACGCGATCACGTTCGGCAATTGGTTGCGGCTGTTCATCTCCGAGTCGTACGGACTGATTCCGCTTCTCAGCGCTCTGTTCACGCTGGCCGGCGGATTGATCGCCATTCCGATCGTGCTGCGCACTCTTCGTCCGACGGCGCGCGCGGCGGCGCAACTCGACGGCTCGGATCTGCAACGGCGGCTGCCGGAGACGGGCGTGGTCAAAGAGCTGCTGCCGATCGTGCGCGCGTTCAACGCCGCACTCGATCGCGTGGGCGACGCATTCGAGCGCAGACGGCGCTTCATCGCCGACGTCGCGCATGAGCTGCGCACGCCGCTGGCCGTGCTGAACATGCACGTCGAGCCGCTCCACAATCCCGACTTGCAACGCGCCGTCTTCCGCCTCGGCGAAATGGTCGGCCAGATGCTCGACGCGGAGCGGCTCGTGCTGGCCGGACGCAAACGCGAACGCGTCGATCTGGTGCAGCTGGCGAAGGAAGCGACGGCGAACGTCGCGCCGCTGGCGATCTCGAACGGCTACGCGATCGCGCTGAACGCGCAGGCGGAAAGTGTGATCGTCGACGGCGACGCACACGCCATCAGTCGCGCGCTGGCGAACCTTCTCGGCAACGCCATCGCGCACGGCGGCGGCTCCGGCACGATCGAAGTGCGCGTGAGCGCAAACGGCGCGATCGACGTCTGCGATGAAGGACCGGGAGTTCCTGCCGAAGCGCGCGAGCGCATCTTCGAACCGTTTCATCGCGAGCGTTGGGACAAGGATGGTTGCGGACTCGGACTGCATCTCGTGCGCGAGATCATGCAGGCGCACGGCGGCACGGCGCGCGTGATGAGCTCCGGCGCGGGCGCCGTGTTCCGGCTCGAATTTCCCACCGCGTTCCCTCTGGCCTGAGAGATGCACGATTCGGCACGCCCACAAAGCGTTTTGGAGGAACACGATGGCAACAGCACGAGCGACCACTGATCACGATGAGATCCGCGAATGGGTCGAGCAGCGCGGCGGACGTCCGGCGCGTGTGAAGAGCACCGGCCGGCGCAACGATCCCGGCATCTTGCGGATCGACTTTCCGGGATTCAGCGGCGAAGACACGCTCGAAGAGATCGAATGGGAAGAGTGGTTCGAGTGGTTCGATCGCGACAAGCTGGCGTTGCTGATTTCGGACGCGCGGAACAACCGGTTCAACAAGCTGGTGGCGCGCGGCGCGCAGGCTTCTTCGAAGCGCGGCGGAGCGAAGAAGGCGAGCAGCGCGCGGTCCTCGGGTAGTGCGAGAGCTTCGTCATCGAAGAAGGCGAGCGGCAGCTCGAGCAAGAAGGCGGGCGGCGCGAAGGCCAACAGCAGTTCGAGCAAGAAGGCGGGCAGCTCCAGTAAGAAGGCTGCGTCGTCGTCGACGAAGAAGGCGACTTCCTCGCGCAAGGCCACCACCGCGAAGAAGGCGAGCGCGTCGTCGAAGCGCAGCGGCGGTTCATCGAAGAAGGCATCGTCGTCGACGAAGAAGGCGTCGTCGACGAAGAAAGCTTCGGCATCGACGAAGAGGACGTCCTCGAAGAAAGTGGCACCGTCAAAGAAAGCCAGTTCGTCGAAGAAGGCGAGTTCCTCGAAAAAGGCTTCATCGTCGAAGAAAGCTTCGTCTTCGAGCAAATCCGCACCATCGCGCAAAGCCACATCCTCAAAGAAAGCGACGTCCTCGAAGAAAGCCACCTCTTCGAAACAAAGCGGCAGCCTCGTTGCTCGCGTGAAGGCGTTCGTCAGCGGAGGCAGTAGCTCCTCAGCTTCCTCCAAGAACTCGTCCTCAAAACGCTCCTCCCAGCGCACCTCCTCCGGCTCTTCCAACACCACCACCAACCACGACGAGATCCGCGAATGGGTCGAAGCGCGCGGCGGCTTCCCCGCACACGTCAAGCGCACCGAAGAAGGCGACGATCCCGGCGTGCTGCGCATCGACTATCCCGGCTACAGCGGCCAGGAGTCGCTCGAGCGCATCGAGTGGGAGCAGTGGTTCGACTGGTTCGACAAGAACAAGCTGGCCTTCCTCTATCAGGACAAGAAGAACTCTCGCTTTTCCAAGCTGGTCGCGCGGTGAGGCATAGACTCCGCGCGTGAGCTTCGAGTTCCGCCGCTATGACCCTGTGCCGTTCCCGCACGCGGAGCGAGAAGTCGCTCCGCGCTTCGATCACACCGATCGCATCCAGTCGCTGAACATCGACGCCGCGGCGCTCGCCGAAGCGCTGCGGCGCGCGATCCGCGGCGAGGTCCGCTTCGACGACGGCTCGCGCGCGCTCTACGCCAGCGACGCGTCGAACTATCGCCAGGTGCCGATCGGCGTCGTCATTCCGCGCGACGCGAACGACGTCATCGCCGCCGTCTCCCTCGCCCGCCAATTCCGCGCCCCCATCCTCGGCCGCGGCGCCGGCACCAGCCTGGCCGGCCAGTGCTGCAACGTCGCCGTGGTCGTGGACATGTCGAAGTACATGCACGACGTGGTGGAGATGAATCCGGCGCAGCGGTTCGCGCGCGTGCAGCCCGGCATCGTGCTCGACGATCTCCGCGCGGCCGCTGAAAAACATACGCTCACCTTCGGCCCCGATCCCGCCACTCACGCGCAATGCACGCTGGGCGGCATGATCGGCAACAACTCCTGCGGCGTGCACTCGATCATGTCGGGGAAGACGGTCGACAACATCGAGGAGCTGGACATCCTCACGTACGACGGCGTGCGCATGCGCGTCGGCGCAACGAGCGACGAAGAGCTCGCGCGCATCATCAGCGAAGGCGGCCGCCGCGGCGAGATCTACGCCGGACTGAAACGGATTCGCGATCAATACGGCGATCTCGTTCGCCAGAAGTTCCCGAAGCTGCGCCGCCGCGTCTCCGGCTACAACCTCGACGAACTGCTGCCGGAGAACGGCTTCAATGTGGCGCGCGCGCTGGTCGGCACGGAGTCGACGTGCGTGCTCGTGCTCGAAGCGAAGACGAAGCTCGTCTACAGCCCGCCCGCGCGCACGCTGCTCGTGATCGGCTATCCGACTGTCTACGACGCGGCGGACGATGTGCCGCGCATCCTCTCGTTCGGGCCGATCGGTCTGGAAGGCTTCGACGATCTGCTCGTGCGCGACCAAAAGTACAAAGGGATGAATCCGCACGGCATCGCGCTGCTGCCGCCGGGTGGCGGCTGGCTGCTCGTCGAATTCGGCGGCGAAACGCTGGAAGAAGCGAACGAAAAAGCGATGCGCGTGATTCACGCCGGCGGTGGCGCTGCGTCAATGAAGTTGATTGACACGCCGAAAGAGCAACGCTTCATGTGGGCCGTGCGCGAATCAGGACTCGGCGCCACCGGCCACGTGCCCGGCAAGCCGCTGATGTGGGAAGGGTGGGAAGACGCGGCGGTGGCGCCGGAGAAGCTCGGCTCCTATCTGCGCGAGCTGCGCAAGCTGCTCGAAACGTACGGCTACAGCGGCGATTTCTACGGCCATTTCGGCGACGGCTGCGTGCACACGCGCACGAATTTCGATCTCGCGTCGACCGAAGGCATCGCGAAGTTCCGCCGCTTCATCGACGAAGCCGCGGACATCGTCGCGTCGTACGGCGGGTCGTTCTCCGGCGAGCATGGCGACGGCCAGGCGCGCGCGGCGCTGCTCGAAAAGATGTTCGGCCCCGAGCTGATGCAGGCCTTCCGCGAATTCAAATCGCTGTGGGATCCGGACTGGAAGATGAACCCGGGCAAAGTCATCGAGCCCTACCAGCCCGACGAAAACCTCCGCCTCGGCGCCGACTACAAGCCATGGAATCCCGAAACGCATTTTGCGTACGGCGACGATCACGGCCGGATGAATCACGCGGTGCTGCGCTGCGTCGGCGTGGGCCGTTGCCGCCGCCTCGACGGCGGCACGATGTGCCCGAGCTACCAGGTCACGCGTGAAGAAGAGCACTCCACGCGCGGCCGCGCGCGACTGCTCTTCGAGATGTTCGAAGGCGAAGTGACGCCCGATTCGTGGCGCAACGAAGCGGTGCGCGACGCGCTCGATCTCTGCCTGGCGTGCAAAGGCTGCAAAGGCGATTGTCCGACGCAGGTGGACATGGCCACATACAAGGCCGAGTTCATGTCGCACTACTACAAAGGACGATTGCGGCCCATCGCCGCGTACTCAATGGGGCTGATTTACTGGTGGGCGGGCATCGCGTCAAAGATGCCGCGCATTGCGAATCTCTTGATGCGATTGCCGTTCGCGAAAACATTCGCGGGCGTGGCGAAACAGCGCGCAATGCCGCGCTTCGCATCGAACACGTTTCGCGAGCAATTCGCGAAGCGTGTTGGAGCGGCGGGGCTTGCCCCGCCGAAAGTCGCGGCACAATCCGGCGGGGCAACCCCCGCCGCTCCAACGGGAC
>DASSMK010000403.1:0-13606 GCA_035688915.1 Thermoanaerobaculia bacterium | reverse complement strand
GCCCGTGGCCCGGCCGCCGGAGGCCCTCCGTCGTCTCTCGGTTAGAATCCGCCGAACGCATGGGAAGTAGTCTGCCGCACGCGCATGCCCACTGGGTGGTGATCGCCATCGTCTGCGGCATCCTTTACCTCGTCTTCGACGCGTTGCGCTCGTTCGTCAACCAGTTGAGCCCCGTCACGTTGCGGCGTCTCAGCTCCGACGCCGAAGACCGCCGCCCCTGGTCGACGTTCGACTTCCAGAACTTTCAGCTCGCCAGCGGCGCGCTGCTGCAGGTCGCGCTGATCATCGCCGCCGGCTGCACCGTCATGATCTTCGACGAGCATCCGATCGGCACCGCCGTCATCCTCTCCGTCGCGATCTGGGCCGGTATCGTCATGGTGTGGAAGTTCATCCTGGCCATCGTTCCGGAAGACGTGGCCGAGCTGACGCTCACCGGTCTCATCCCGTTCTCGCACTTTTTCTACTACCTCTTCTGGCCGCTGCTCTACCCGCTGCGCCGCCTCACCGCGCGCGACGAGGAAGAGGACGAAGAAGAGGAAGAAGAGGTGACGCAGGAAGAAGTGCGCGCGTACATCGACGTCGGCGAGGAAGAGGGAATCCTCGAAGGGACCGAAGGAAAGATGATCCAGTCGATCGTCGACTTTGGCGATCGCCTCGCGCACGAGATCATGACGCCGCGCATCGACGTGCAAGCCTTCGACGCGAAGCGGCCGCTCGACGAGCTGGCGAAACTCTTCAGCGAATCGAAATACGCGCGCATTCCGATCTACCTCGAGAGCATCGACCAGATCACCGGCTTCGTGCACATCAAAGACGCGTTCGACGCCGTGCTGCGCCACGAGCAACGTCCGGTCTCTGAGATCGCGCGCCCGCCGTACTTTGTCTCCGAAACGAAAAAAGTCACCGAGCTGCTGCGCGAGTTCCAGAGCGAGCATCTGCAGGTGGCCGTGGTGGTCGATGAATACGGCGGCACCGCCGGCATCGTGACGATCGAAGACATCATCGAAGAGATCGTGGGCGAGATCGCCGACGAGCACGAAGACGAAGAATCCACCATCGTCGACCTCGGCGACGGCATCTGGCTCGTGAGCGGCCTCCTCCGCGTCGAAACCCTCGAAGAAACCCTCGGCGCCGAACTGGCCGGCGAAAACTACGAAACCGTCGCAGGCCTGATCTTCACGACATTAGGACGAGTCCCGCCGACCGGCGCGATCATCACGAAGAACGGCTGGCGCTTCGAAGTGGACCGCGCCGACCGCAGGCGGATTTATCGGGTGAGAGTGTCGAAGGACCCTGACTGGACGGAGGAAGGCGAAATTGAAAATTGAAAATTGAAAATTGAAAATGAAGACCGCGCGGAATCGCGCCGCCCGCGCCACTCGCCCCATTTTCAATTTTCAATTTTCAATTTTCAATTCCGACGCAATCACCATGACCGACACCATCGCGCCACACTTCGGCACAGCCGCCCTCGTCGGCCGTCCCAACGCCGGCAAGTCCACGCTGCTCAATCGCATTCTTGGGCAGAAGGTCTCCATCGTTTCGAACAAGCCGCAGACCACGCGCAATCGCATCGTCGGCATCCTCAACGATCCGCGCGGGCAGATCGCGTTTCTCGACACACCCGGGATTCACAAGCCGCTGCACCGGCTCAATGTGCGGATGATGGATCACGTGCGCTCCGCGTTGAGCGAAGCGGATGTCGTGATGCTGATCGTCGACGCGTCGGAGCTGTTCGGCAAAGGCGATCAATTCGTCATCGACATGCTGCGCGACGAGAAGAAGGTCAACGAAGAAGCGAAGCGCTTCGTGCTGCTCAACAAAATCGACAAAGTCAAAAAAGAAAAGCTGCTGCCGCTCATGCAGCAGTACTTCGAGTTCGGCATCTTCGACGAGATCATCCCTATCTCCGCGACCACCGGCGAAGGGATCGAACCGCTCACGGAGCTCCTCTTCAAAACCGTGCAGCCGGGGCTGGCGATCTATCCGACCGAGGATTACACGACGCAGCCGGAGCGATTCTTTGCGGCGGAGGTCGTGCGGGAGAAAGTGCTGCAGCACACCAGCGAAGAGATGCCGTACACCACCGCCGTCGCCGTCGACCGCTTCGAGGAAGACGAAGAGACGAACATGATCACGATCTACGCGACCATCTTCGTCGAGCGCGATTCGCAGAAGCCCATCGTGATCGGCAAGCAGGGCTCGATGATCAAGCGCATCGGCACCGAAGCGCGGCAGGATCTCGAAGCGACGTTCGGCACGAAGGTCTTCCTCGATCTGCACGTGGCCGTCCATCAGGGCTGGCGCGAAGACGAGCGCTTCCTCGGCGAGCTCGAATGGCCTCTGCGCTGAATCATTTGCGTCGGGCGCCGTAAAAAAGTCCGCACAACGCCGGAACCTTGATTAACATGCGCCTCACGGCGTACCTACACAATCGAGGAGGTTTAATGCTCCATAGCAGACGCGTTTTCCATGCGCTTCTTTGCCTCATCCTCGCAGCTCTCGCAGTTCCCGCTTTCGCTCAGCAGACAGGGTCCGTGAGCGGACGGGTCACCAGCACTGACGGCGCGGCGCTTCCCGGCGCTACCGTCGAAGCCAGCTCCAACGTCCTTCCCCAGCCACGCGTGACCGTCACCAATGAAGCGGGTGAGTACCGGCTCCCGGCACTCATCCCAGGCACCTACACTCTCACCTACAGTCTCGCCGGTCTCCAGACCGTCACCCGCCGCGTCGAAGTTCTTCTCGGCCAGGACATCAAGTCCAACGCCTCGCTCGGCATGGCTGGTGTCTCCGAAACGATGACGGTCACGGCGTCCAACACACTGGTCGACCGCGACTCCACGGAATTGCAGACCGGCATCACGCAGGAAGAGATTCAGGCGTTGCCCGTGCTGCAGAACTACGGCGACCTGCAGAAGCTGATTCCCGGCGTGATGACCACGCAGGATCAGGTTCGCGGCCCCAGCGCGGGCGCGAGCGGCCAGGACAACGTCTACATGTTCGACGGCGTGAACATCACGATGCCGCTCTTCGGCGTCCTGAATACGCAGCCGAACACGCACGACATCGCGCAGGTCAACGTCGTGAAGGGCGGCGCGAAAGCCGTCGATTTCAACCGCGCCGGCGGCTTCACGATCGACACGGTCAGCAAGTCGGGCACGAACAAGTTCATGGGCGAAGTCGGCTATCAGGCGCGCCCGGCAAGCTTCGTCGCCGATCAGGTGGGCACCGCGAACCTCAGTTACGACCAGGATCGCTCGTGGGCCACGGCCAACTTCGGCGGTCCCGTGCTGCAGGATCGCCTGTACTTCTACGGGTCGTACTTCCGCCCGGTGTTCGAGAGATCGAGCCAGGCCAACCTCTACGGCGATCTGCCCGGTTACGAGCGCACCACCGATGAATACTTCGGCAAGGTGACGTACACGCCGCTGCAGTCGTTGCTGATCAACGGCAGCTACCGCGACTCGAAGACGCACGAGAGCGCGGGCGACTTCACGTCGTTCCAGGCGGCGACGACCGGCTCCGGCAGCGACACGAAGCAGCAGATCGGCACGGTTGACGCCTCGTGGGTCATCAATCCGAACAGCTTCGCCACGTTCAAGTTCAACGACTACCGCAACCCGGGCAACGGCCCGCGCGCGGAAATCGTTTCGAGCGCGCAGTTCTCGACGCAGGTCGGGACGCAGCTCAACATCGGCAGCCTCGACCAGCTCGGCCGCTTCATCGTGCCGTCGGGCGGATCCTCGAGCGCTGCGGCGAACGCGTTCATGCAGCCGTACATCGACAAGTACGGTTACGTCTGCCCGCCCGATGCGGCCGAGCGTAAGCTGGCTTGCTCGCCGGGCCAGCGTGTTGGCGGCGGTACGGTCGGCTTTGGCCAGTACAGCGACAACCAGGACGACTTCTATCGCCGCGGCCAGCAGATCGGCTACAACTACACGCTCGGCTCGCGGATCACCAACGATTTGCACGCCGGCTATCAGCGGTACATCGATGAGGAAGATCGCGTCATCGTGTCGAATGGCTGGGGCGTGCTCACCATCCCGGCGGGCATCGGCACCGGCCGCGGCTCGGGCACGTGCCCGGCCGCCGTTTGCGGCACTGCCACGCCGGCATTCTTCGTCGCCCAGTTCAACCAGCAGGGCGCTGGTCTTCCGCCCATCCACTCCGAGTTCCACTCGCAGAACATCGAACTGAACGACACGATCCGCTTCAACAACTGGTCGTTCAACGTCGGCGTGCTCGCGAGCAACGACACTCTGTATGGCCAGGGCCTGAAGGAAGCGGACAACGTCGCCGGATTCACGACCTCGCCGGGCACGAAGTACAAGATGCAGGAGTTCGGATTCAGCGACATGCTCCAGCCGCGTCTCGGCGCCACCTGGGCGTACAACGGCAGCGACACGGTCTGGACGAGCTACTCGCGCTACTACCCGGCCGCCAACTCCGATGCGCGCGCCGCGTCGTGGGACCGCAACCTCCAGCGCGAAAACTTCGCCTACTTTGACGCCACCGGCAAGCTCCTCGGCGTGGAAGCGAATGCTTCGTCGTCGGGCAAGTGGTGGCAGGACGGCATCAAGCCGCCGCACATCGACGAGTACATGGTCGGCACCGGACGCCAGTTCGGCGCCGGCTGGTCCGGCCGCCTGTATGGCCGTTACCGCAAGGGTGTCGATTACATGGAGGACACTCCGAACGACGCGCGCCTGGCCGTCGACGCACCGGCGAACATCCCGCACGAGCTGTACGTTCCGGACCTCTCCGCCATCCGCACGGCCATCGGCAGCGGTTCGACGTACGTCATCGCCAACCTCGACGGCGCGTTCACCAAGTACTACGAAGCGACGGCCGAGTCGGAGTGGCGCGGTCACAACATGACCGTCAACGGCTCGTACACCTGGAGCCACTACTACGGCAACTTCGACCAGGACAACACGTCGTTCAACAGCGCCAACGACGCGTCGACCTTCATCGGCTCGTCGAACATCGGCGACGGTCCCGGACGTTATCTCTGGAACTACAAGTACGGCGATCTGCGTGGCGACCGCCGCCACCTCGTCAAGCTCCGCGGCTTCTACCAGCTGCCGTGGCGCGGCACCGTCGGTGCGTTCGGCACCTATCAGTCGGGCCAGCCGTACCAGCTCGAAAGCAGCCTCCCGTACCGCGCTATCGGCGCGTCGGCCAGCGACACGAACCGTTACGCCGAACCGGCCGGCACGCGCCGCTCACCGGAGCAGTACACCATCGATCTCAATTACACGCAGAACATCCCGCTGGTCCGCAGCCTCAATCTGCAACTCGCGTTCGACGTCTTCAACCTCACCGACAATCAGGTGGGCTACGACTACGAAACGCGCGTCGGCAACCTCCTCACGACGAGGACGGACGTCGATACGATCGACTTCCCGAGCTCGATCACGCCGGCCGTTCTCGCGGCGAACAAGATCGATCCGAATTCGCGCATTCAGGAGCCGTTCGCGAAGAACTTCACTCCGCCGCGCCGTTACCAGATCGCCGTTCGCCTGCAGTTCTGATTTCGCTCAACAACGATCGTGCGCCGCGCTTGCGGCGCACGATCACCTTCCTCAGCGAAACAGCCGCTCCCGTTCAATCAACTCACGTGTCATCGGCGTCGCGCGCTCGCGCGCGGCGTCGATACGCGCTTTCGCGTCCGGCTCGTGCAGCAGCACGGCGACCTGCGCGCGCTTGAAGAGCGCCATCGGATATTCAGGATCCGACGGCGGCACGCGATCGAGTGCGGCGCCCGCTTCCGGATAACGACCGGCGGCCAGATAGAGCACGCCTAATTCGAGCTCATGTCCTGCACCGGCGCCCTCGAACGACGCAATCGCGCCATTCGTGTCGCCCGTGGCCATCTGCATCTCGCCCAGGTGGGCGAGCTCGGGGGCGGTGGCCGTGCGCATGGAGTAGGCGCGCTGACGAAGCGTGATCGCTTCGGGAATCCGCTGCTGCCGTTCGCGGACAACCGCGAGTGCTTCGATTGCGGGCAAACGATCGGGCGATTCGGCGAGCACGCTTTCGAGGAGCGGGATCGCCTTCTGCCAATCGTTCGTGCGCGCGTAGTGCAGCGCGAGATAGGTGCGCACATCTTGCGATTGCGGCGCGATTCGCTGCGCGCGCTCGAACGCCGTCTCCGCGTCGCCATTGCGGCCGAGGGATGAATAGGCGGTGGCGAGCCGCAATGCCGCGTCGAGATTGTGCGGATCTTTCTCCAGGATCTTTTCGAGGAGCGGCACGCACGCGGCGTACTGCTCGCGCACGAACAGCGCCGCGGCTTGTTCGAGCAGCGGGAAGAGCGCGGTCATGTCCGCGGGACGTGGCGCATCGGCACGAATCACGGGCGCCACGCTCGAGGCGACGTAGCCGAGGGAGGCGAGCTTGCGCTGCGCTTCGTCGTCGAGGGGGGCGTCGGTGCGCGCGGGAATGGGGGAAGGAATCGGATATTCGCGCAGCGCGGCGCGCGTGGCTCGCGACAGATCGGCGGACGCGGCGAGATCGTGCTTCTCCTGCGGATCCGCCACCACGTCGTACACCTCGGCGCGTCCGGCGAGAATCGTCTTCAACCGACCTTCGACAGCCATCACCTGCGGACGCCAGCCGTAGTCGAGGAAGGGCTTCATCGCTTCGCCGAGGATGATGTTCTCGGGCTTTACTTGCGAGAGGCCGGCGAAGGAAAGCACCACGTCGCGCACGTGACGGAGGCTGAACGGTTCAGCGACGACGCCATGCGCAATGTTCGGGCCGGTGACGACGAACGGCACGTGCACGGTGCTCTCGTACAGCAGATCGCCATGCTGCAACTCGCCGTGATCGCCGAGGCCTTCGCCATGATCGGCGGAGACGACGATCGCCACATCGCCGCGCTTGCGGAATGCGGCGACGAGGCGGCCGAGCTGTTCGTCCATCGAGGCGACTTCGCCGAGGTAAGGGTTGTTTGCGTAACGGGTGCGGTACGGTTCGGGCGGCGTGTACGGAAAGTGCGGATCGTAGTAATGCACCCAGAGAAACAGCGGACCGGGCGACGCCTGCTGCAGATAGGCGAGAGCGCGATCGGTGGTGTCCTTGGCCGGACGCTCGGCGCGACCGCCGCCAAAGTCTTCGTCATATACCTCGAACCCGCGACCCAGACCGAAGCGTTTCGCCAGCGCGAATGCGGAGATGAATGCCGCGGTGTGATAGCCGGCATCGTGCAACTTTTCGGCGAGCAGATCGTGCGAGGCGGAAAGGAAGCGCGCGTTCTCGTGCACCTCATGCCCGCCGGCGTACAGACCGGTCATCATCGACGTGTGCGACGGCAACGTCTGCGGCACCGTCGCATACGCGCGCGCATAAAACCGCCCACCCTTCACCAACGCATTGAACGACGGCGTCGCCTCACCAATCGCATCCGCACGCGTGGTGTCGAGCGTCACGAGCAAAACGGACGGCTTCGCCGCGGCGGGAGCCGTTTGCGGTGCGGATGATTCGCGCGAGCAGGCGGTGAGCAGTGTCAAAAACGCGATCGTCGCGATTCGGCGGTTCATCGTCGCCGCGATCGTAACCGATGGCGGCGGAGCGGCTCCGGGCGCCGGAACGCTAAAATCACCCGTGCATGCCGCAGATCAGCAGGTTCTTCGGGATCGTGATCGCGATGTACCATGACGATCATCAGCCGCCGCATTTTCACGCGCGTTACGCGGGGAAGCAGATTCAGGTCGGCATCGCTGATGGCCGCGTCCACGGTGAGTTCCCTCCACGCGCCAAAGCGCTGGTGCTGGAGTGGTGGAGTCTGCATCGCGAAGAGCTCGAAGCGAATTGGAATCTCGTTTCGAACGGGCAAGAGCCGCACTGGATCGATCCTCTGGAGTAGAAATGTACGACGTCGTTCAAGTCCGCTACGTCCGCGATTACGTCCTCTGGGTGCGTTTCGAAGACGGCACTTCGGGAGAAGTCGACATTCAGCCGTCGTTCCGCGGCCCGGTCTTTGAGCCACTACGCGACGTCGAATTCTTCAAGCGCGTTCGCGTCGACGCCGAGATTGGAACGATCGTCTGGCCGAACGGCGCGGACATCGCGCCGGAGACGTTGTACGACCGCGTGCACGTCGCGGTCTAACGCCTGACGCGCCGTCGTCCCATCACTCCCGACCCCGCCCATCATTCCGCGGCAGCTCATCCTCTTTCCGCGGCACCTGCGCGATCTCCGGCGCCTCCTCCTCGATCCCTTCGGCCGTCGACGGTTTCAGCGGCGCGCTGCGCGGGTGAGTGTTGCCTTTTTCGAACTCGGTTTCTTTCGTTTCGTCGCCCATGCGCGATCAGTGGGGCAAGGGGCGTTCCTGATCGTGGAGTTGGATCGTTTGCGCACCTGCCGCAGCGACCATTTCCACGCTTTCGATGCCGATCGCACGAAGGGTGAATTCGCCCAATCGTTCGCCACGGCGCAGCGTGCGCACTTCGCGATCGCGCGTGAAGGCGGCGATGGGATCAGCGTCGGTGCCGAAGCGACCGATGTAGCGCCACTCGAAACGCGGCGCAGCGGGCGGTTGGGCGGCCGCGGGCGCAGCGGCGGCGATCACCACCGGCGGCGGCGCGATCGGCATCTGCGTGCGCACCACGCGCGCGGGAGCAGGCGAGGGGGCGGGCGGGTCGACGTACGCGAAAAGATTGCGATGCGCTCCGGTGGCGAGAAGCAGCACGGCGGCGAGCGTGATCATGTCCTTCCGACGAGCGATCGCGCCGCGCGGTTACAATCGCGCGCCAGTGAGTCACGCGTTCGACGAAGCTGCAGTAGCGCGGTTGACGGACGCGGTGCGCGCGGTGGAGAGCCGCTCGTGCGCGGAGCTCGTGCTGGAAGTGCATGCACGCGCGGGGATGTATCCGCAAGCGGCCGCGCGATTCGGCGCACTGCTGGCCATCGTCTCGATGCTGGTGCTGCTCGTCGTGCCGATGACGTTCCCGCCGTACGCCCTCCTCGCCGACGCCCTCGTCTTCTTTCTCCTCGGCCAATTCATCGCCCGCTGGAGCGATCGCATTCGCCATCTGATGACGCGACGCCGCGAGCGTGAAGAGCTGGTGCGGCTGCGCGCCTCGTCGCTCTTTCTGGAGCGCGGCGTCGGCGGCACGTCCGGCGAAACCGGCCTGCTGCTTTACGCGACGCGAATGGAGCGGCGCATCCACCTGCTCGCCGATCGCGGCCTGCTGCGCATGGTGAATGAGCAGGAATGGAACGCGCTCGCCGGTGAGCTGCACGAGGAGCGCGACATCTCGCCCGATGTTCTAATCGCTGCGATCCAACGCCTCGACGTGTTGCTCGCACGCGACGCGCCGGCCGGCGTTTGCAATCCCGACGAGCTGGCGAACGCGCCGCAACTGAGCCTCGAATGAAACGGCGCCGTATCGCGATCTGGTGGTTGGCCTTCGCGGCGATGCTCGTCGCGGCGACGCTGTTCGCGCGCGTCGGCGGCGGCGAAGGCTACAGCGGCGGCGGTGATTCGGGCGGCGGCGGCGGCGGAGATGGCAGCGGCGAGCTGCTGTACTGGGCGTTCCGCTTTCTTTGGTGGCTGACCGTGAATCACCCGGCCATCGGCATTCCGGTCGACATCGTGGTCGCGTTCTACGTCTGGCGCTGGTACCGCAAGCGCGACGCGTTGAAGCGCAGCGGCCCGACCGGCACGATCGTCTCGGTCTCGCCGACCACCGCTCGCACGACGACGGCCACCGAGCGCGCCACGCGCGAGCTGCGAGCGCTGCGCGAGCACGACGCGAATTTCTCCGAAGTGGTCTTCACCGATTTCTGCTACAGCCTCTTTGCGCGCGCTCATCACGCACGCGGCCAGCGCAAGCTGCGCGACCTCGCGCCGTATCTCAGCGACGCCGCGCGACACACGCTCGACCGGCTGACGGTTTCCGGGTTGCGCGGCGTGGAAGGCATCGTCATCGGCAGTTTCTCGACCGGAGGACTGCGAGGGCTCGAAGGGGCGATGGTGGAAGTGGACGTCGAGTTCGAAGCGAATTACACGGAGCTGCAGGACGAGCCGCACGGCTACTTCGTGCGCGAGCGGTGGACGCTCGAACGCGCGCGCGATCTGCTGTCGCCCGAGCCGGGCAAAGCGAAAGCGGATCACTGCCCGCAATGCGGCGCCGCGCTGCAGACGCGCACCGACGGCGCCTGTTCGTTCTGCGGCACGCGCATCACCAGCGGGCAGTTCCAGTGGTTCGTGCGCACCATCGACATCCAGCAGCGCTCCGAATATCCGCCCAATCTCATCTCCTCGGCGCCCGAGCGCGGCACGCATAACGCCACGCGCTACCAGACCGGGTTCCAGAAGCGCTGGCAGCAGTTCACCGCCGCACATCACGAGTTCGATCTGAAGGCGTTCGCGCAGCGCGTCACGCTGATCGCGCAGGAGCTGAACCGCGCCTGGAGCGAGCGCGATTGGGAACGTTCGCGCGCGTACGAAACCGACGCGCTTTTCCAGATGCATCGCTACTGGATCGACGAGTACAAACGGCAAGGTGTGCGCAACACCGTCGATCAATACGCCGTCACATCGATCGAGCCGGTGAAGGTGACGAGCGACGCGTTCTACGACGCCATCACGGTGCGCATCGGCGGCGCCGGCTTCGATTACACCGAGGATGAATCGGGCAAGGTGCTGGCTGGATCGAAATTGGAGAAGCGCATCTGGACGGAGTACTGGACGCTGATTCGCGGCCGCGGCACGACACACAAACCGTCCACCACGACGGCGAACTGCCCGAATTGCGGTGCGCCGCTGCAGGTGAGCGAGACCGGCATCTGCGCTCATTGCGGCGGCAAGGTGACGTCGGGCGAGTTCGATTGGATCCTGTCGAAGATCGAGCAGGACGAGAGTTACGGGGGCTAGCGCGGCGTCGCGCTCACACCATCACCGACCGCGCGCGAAACAGCGGCTCCGCCAGCGACGCATCGCCGTGCAGCGTCACGCGCTCACGCGCTTCCTGCTCCGGCAGCGCGTTGTAGAGCAGCCGCCACGCGGTATCGCCGTCGAGCGTCACGCGCAGCTCCGCGTCAGTCGCCGCGCCGCGATAGACCGCCGCATCGCGCAGCGACCAGACGCCCACCTGCGGAACATCAAACACGACGCATGCGCGGCTTCCACCATACGCATGCGGCAGCGCGCGCAGCGACAACTCCAGCAGCGGCACGAGCCACTCCGCGTCGAGCAGCAGTGGCGCGCCGACCGCGTCGCGAATCTGCATCTGGTGATGCCACCGCTCCGTATATTCGCGTCCAACATCGAACCAATTCGCTGATCGCGCTTCGCCCGCCCACGCCACGCTGAAGCTTGCCTCTTCATCCGGCGGCAGCGCGATCACCGCATCCGCGGCTTCGGTTCCGAACCGCTCCTGCATGTCGACGAGAAGGCGCGGGCTCAGGCGACGCATGGCCGCGACCCACGACGCATTCAGCCGATTGAGAAACGCCACCAAATCACCGTATGCATCGATAGGAGCATCAGGCGCTTCACCAAAGTGATCGCGCAACGACGAAAGTCTGCGCAGATCGGTGTCGAGCAGATGCGCCACGACGTCGCGCACGCGCCACGCGCCGGCCACGGTCGGCTTCATCCAATCGTCGTCGGACAAACCGCGCAACAGCGCGATCAGCTCGCGGTGCAGCGGATGAAACAGCGCGCGCGTGTCGGTGGGCGGGAGAGGTTCCACACCGAAAGTGTAGTGCGGGCGCAGCGTGTACGATGCGCGGATGACGCAGATTCTCGTCACAGGCGCCACCGGCACGGTCGGCAGTGAAGTCGTCGCACAGCTGCTCGCCGCCGGCGCTGACGTTCGCGCTATGTCGCGCGATCCCGAGACTGCGGAGTTGCCGAGCGGCGTCACCGCGGTGCGCGGCGATCTCACCGAACCTCAATCGCTCGCCGCAGCGCTTGACGGAATCGACACGCTGTTCCTGGTCTGGACCGCGCCTGCTCCCGCCGCCGAAGCAGCGATCGCCGCAATCGCCCAGCACGCGCGCCGCGTCGTCTTCCTCACCGCGCCGCACCAGACGCCGCATCCGTTCTTTCAACAGCCGAACGCGATGGCCACGATGCAGGCGGACATCGAGCGCCGGATCATGCAATCGAATCTGCGCTGGACGTTCATCCGCCCGAGCATGTTCGCCGCGAACGCGCGGATGTGGTGGGCGGGCCAGATCCGCACCGGCGACGTGGTGCGCTGGCCGTACGGCGACGCACCGACCGCACCGATTCACGAACGCGACATTGCCGCGGTGGCCGTGCGCGCGCTGCTCGACGATTCACACGACGGCGGCGACTTCGTGATCACCGGTCCCGAATCGCTGACGCAGCGCGAACAGGTGGAGATCCTCGGCGAAGTGCTCCACCGTCCGCTGCGTTTCGAGGAGCTCACGCCCGACGAGGCGCGCCGCGAGCTCGCTGCACCGCCGCCCGTCATCACCATGCTCCTCAACGCCTGGTCCGCCGCCCTCGGCCAGCCCGCATATTTGACCGACAAAGTCGAGGCGATCACGGGCCGCGCGCCGCGTACGTTTCGCGAATGGGCGGCCGATCACGCGCACGACTTTCTGGCGTGATATGACTCGCGCATGTCCGATTTTCGTTCCGACAACACGCACGGCGCCTCCGCCGAAATCATCGAAGCGATCGCCCGTGTCGCCGGCGGCACCGTCGCGTCGTACGGCAGCGATCCGATCACCGCGCGCCTGCGCGAGCGGTGCCGCGAGCTGTTCGCGACTGACCTCGACATCCTGCCGGTCTTCAGCGGCACTGCCGGAAACGCGCTCGCCATCGCCGCGATGACGCCGCCGTGGGGCGGCGTGTTCTGCCACGACGAAGCCCACATCCATCGCGATGAAGAAGGGGCGCCGGAGTTCTTCACGCACGGCGCGAAACTCTTTCCGCTGCCGTCGCGCGACGGCCGCCTCACGCCCGAACAGGTCGCGCGCAAGATCGACGAGATCGCGTTGGAAGGGCGCACCGCCAAACCGGCGTGCGTCAGTCTCACCAACGCCACGGAAGCGGGGACGATCTACCGCGCGAGCGAAGTGCGCGCGATTGCCGACGTCGCGCACTCGCGCGGCTGCCGCGTGCACGTCGACGGCGCGCGTTTCGCGAACGCGGTCGTGAGCAGCGGTGAATCGGTAGCCGATCTGACGTGGCGCGCGGGCGTGGACATCCTCGTTTTCGGCGCGACGAAGAACGGCGCGATGGCCGCCGAGCTGCTCGTGATCTTCGATCGCTCGCTGACCGAGGAGCTGACCATCCGCTGGCATCGCGGCGGGCACCGGCTCTCGAAGATGCGCTTCCTTTCCGCGCAGCTGGATGCGTATCTCGCGGACGATCTCTGGCTGCGCAATGCGCGTCACGCAAACGCCATGGCCGCGCGTCTCGCCGACGGATTGCGTGCGAAAGGCGTGGAGCTGCTGCGTCCAGTCGAAGCGAACGTCGTTTTCGCGCGACTGCCGCGCGTGCCGGAAGGCGCGACGCTGTACGAGTGGGCGCTCTACGGCGAGCACGTCTACCGGCTGGTCACGGGATTCAGCACGACGGCCGAGGAAGTGGACGCGTTTCTGGCGCGGCTGTAGT
>DASSMK010000402.1:0-7061 GCA_035688915.1 Thermoanaerobaculia bacterium | reverse complement strand
GGGCGCCCTCGCCCGCCGAAGGTCCGGAGCAGGAGAAGCCGAAGCAGGAGCCGCCCCCCCCAAACCCGGCGGGCGAGGGCGCCCGCCGCTCCAACGCGAAACACGAGCCGCAGGGGGTCGCGCCTGATTGCTTCGCCATTCGGCGTCGGTTGCACGCGTGCACGTCGACGCGAAGCGGTAGAGGCGTCGTTCTGCGCGAGCTTGCGCCGGAGCGTCACCAAAAGGTGCCCTCCGAATCGTCTATCATGCCGCCGTGATTGGGGCATTGATCGTCACTCACGGCAACCTGGCGCATGAGCTGCTCAATGCGGCGAAGCAGATCGAGGCGGACGTTCGCGGCATTGAAGCCGTGGCTCTCGCGTGGACGGACACCGTCGACGAAGCGCGCGAGAAGATTCGCGAAGCGCTCGAACGCATCAGCCGCGACCGCGGCGTCATCATCTTCACCGACATGTTCGGCGGCACGCCCAGCAACATCAGCCTCTCGTTCCTCGAAGCGGGCCGCGTGGAGATCGTCACCGGCGTCAATCTGCCGATGATCGTCAAGTTCGCCATGGTCAAGGAAGAAGCGAAAGACGTCTCGACGCTCGCGCACGTCATCAGCGAAAAAGGCTCCAAGGCCATCCGCGTGGCCTCCGATCTGCTCGCAGCCGCGGCCGACAAACCGGCGGGAGTGCCGGCGTGATCCAGCGCGAAATCGAGATCAAAAACAAACTCGGACTCCATGCGCGCGCGGCCGCGAAGTTCGTGCACACCGCCTCCCGCTTCAAGTCGGACGTGAAAGTCCGCAAAGGCGATGAGGAAGTGGACGGCAAATCGATCCTCGGCATCCTCCTCCTCGCCGCGGGCCGCGGCACCACCATCACGGTCAAAGCGGACGGCAGCGACGAACGCGACGCGCTCGACGCCGTCGAGAAGCTCATCGACGCAAAATTCGACGAAGTAGAATGACCGTGTGTTGACCGAACGCGCGCAGACGCGAACCGACATCCGCACGTACAAGGGCATCGGCGTGTCGCCCGGCATCGCCATCGGCCGCGCGCTCATCATCGAAAAGCGCGTCGCCTCGGTCTACCGCGTTCCCATCCGCGACGAAGAGATCGAATCCGAGGTCAATCGGTTCAGTGAGGCGCTGAAGAAAACGCATGAAGAGCTCGTGGCGCTCTCGCAGAAAGTCAGCCGCTCCATGGGCGACGAGTACGCCTCCATCTTCGACGCGCACGCCATGATCGTCGGCGACGCCTCGTTCGGCGACAAGGTGTCGCAGAAGATCGAGGAAGAGCAGGTCAACGCCGAATGGGCGCTCGCCGAAGTGCAGGAAGAGCTGCAGGCGCGCTTCGCCAGTTTCGAAGACGACTACCTGCGCGAGCGTGTCGCGGACGTCAAAGACGTCGCGGAGCGCGTTCTCGTCAACCTACAGGGCATCGCGCACCACGACCTCTCCGAGATCAAGCACGACATCGTCATCCTGGCCGATGACCTCACGCCGTCGGACACGATTCACTTCAATCGCAAACCGATCGTCGGATTCGCGAGCGAGACCGGCGGCCGCACGTCGCACACGTCGATCATCGCCAAATCGCTGTTCATGCCCGCCGTCATCGGCGTGCCGCGCCTCACGAAGATCGTCGACAACGACGAGCTCGTGATCATCGACGGGTACGAAGGAACGATCCTCGTCAATCCGACGCCGGCGCTGATCGCTGAATACCGCAGCCGTGTTTCGCGCCACGAAGAAGCGGAGAAGCGGCTGCTCGAAAATCGCGACCAGTTCGCGATCACGAAAGATCAGCGCCGCGTTTCCATGCAGGCGAACATCGAGCTCGTCGAAGAGCTCGACGACGCCGTGAAGTTCGGCGCGGAAGGCATTGGCCTCTATCGCTCCGAGTTCCTCTACATCTCCAAATCGCCCGTGCTGCCGACGGAAGAGGAGCACTTCGACATCTACCGCAAGCTCGCCGAAGCGGTCGCGCCGAATTGGGCCGTCATCCGTACGTTCGACCTCGGCGGCAAAAAGCTCGCGCGCGAAGTGATGGGCTCGAAGGAAGACAATCCGGTGCTCGGCCTGCGCGCGCTGCGCCTCTGCATGAAGCACCGCGACATGTTCAAGACGCAGCTGCGCGCTCTCCTGCGCGCCTCGGCGCACGGCAAGATCAAGATCATGTTCCCGCTCGTCTCGGGCGTGCAGGAGCTGCGGCAGGTGAAGACGCTGCTGCGCGAGATCAAAGGCGAGCTCGATGCGGAAGGCATCGCGTACAACAACGAGCTGCAGGTCGGCATCATGATCGAAGTGCCGTCCGCTGCCGTCATCGCGGACATGCTGGCGACCGAGGCGGATTTCTTCGCAATCGGCACGAATGACCTCATTCAATATTCGCTGGCCATCGACCGCTCCAACGAGAACGTCAGCTATCTCTACGAACCGCTCCATCCCGCGCTGCTGCGGCTGATCAAGAACGTGATCGACGCCGGCAAGCGTGCGGGAATCCCTGTCTCCATGTGCGGCGAGATGGCCTCCGATCCCATCTTCGCCATCGTGCTCCTCGGCCTCGGCCTGGAGATCTATTCGATGAATCCGTCGTCGATCCCCGTCGTGAAGAACGTCATCCGCACCGTGAAGTACAAAGAGTGCAAACGGATCGCGGAGATCGCGCTGCAGAAGAAAACCGCGCAGGAGATCGAGGAGTTCATCATCGAAAGCGTGGCCATGCGCTTTCCGGAAGGACTGGTCAAACAATCGCTATGAGCGAGTTGCTCTTTCGTCATCGTCCGATCACGCGCGTGCCGAAGCCGTGGGGTTACGAGCTGATCTTCGCGCACACCGACAAGTACGTCGGCAAGATCCTGCACATCGAGCAGGGCCACTCGCTGAGCCTGCAGTATCACGAAATGAAAGACGAAACGCTGTACGTTGTGGACGGCGAACTGCGGCTCACCATCGAGAACGATGGCGACCGCCGCGAGCTCATGCTGCGGAAAGGGGAGGCCTTTCACATTCCGCCCCGCCTGATCCATCGCATGGAGGCCGTCGTCGATACCGATGTCGCGGAAGTCTCGACCACGGAGCTCGAAGACGTCGTCCGCCTCGAAGACCGCTACGGCCGTGTATGAAAAAGCTCATCATCGCAGCGATGCTCGTGGAAAACGGCGGGGCAAGCCCCGCCGCTCCAACGTTGGCGCGTGCGGTGATTCTGGCGATGCTCGTTGGAGCGGCAGGGCTTGCCCTGCCTGCTTTCGGCGATGACCTCGTCGCCGCCGCCAAAGCGAACAAGGCCAAGCGGAAGGCGAGCACCACGAAGGTCATCACGAACGCCGACGTGAAAAAGTCGAAGGGCACCGTGATCGAGCTGAAAGGCGATAAGCCTGCGGCGGCGCCGCTCGGACCGAGCTCGATCGAGAAGCAGGAAGCGGAGCGTCGCGCGCGCGAAGCGAACGCGATCCGACTCGACGCCGCGACGAAGAAAGTGGCCGAGCTCGAAAAACAGCTCGCGCAGCTCGAACAGAAATACTTCGAAGAGAACGATCCCGACGTGCGCGATCGCGTGATCCGGAAGCAGTTCGACGACGTGAAAGCTCAACTCGATGCGGTGCGGCAGGAGCGCGATGCGCTCACTCCGCCCGCGCCGCCGGCTGCCGACTGATGAAGACCTTCTACATCGAAACCTGGGGCTGTCAGATGAACGAGCTCGATACCGAGCGTTTGTCCGGCAACCTGAAACTGCGCGGCTACAAACGCGTCACCACCGAAGCCGACGCGAATCTCATCCTGCTCAACACCTGCTCCGTCCGCGACAAGGCCGAGCAGAAAGTCTTCTCGCATCTCGGCCGTCTGCGCGAGCTGAAGAAGCTGCGCGACGACGTGAAGATCGGCGTGGCGGGATGCGTGGCGCAGCAGGAAGGGGAGCGCATCCTCGAGCGCGCGCCGTGGGTCGATTTCGTGATGGGGCCGGGCAACGTTGGCTACCTCGACGAAGTGCTCGATCACGGCACCGCGGTGGCCATCGAATTTCCCGACGAACGCAAGTACGACTACCTGGCCATCGATCGCAGCTCGCCGACCAAGGCGTGGGTGACGATCATCGAAGGCTGCAACAAGAACTGCACGTTCTGCATCGTGCCGACCACGCGCGGCCGCGAAGTGTCGCGTCCGTTCGATGATGTGCTCGCGGAATGCCGCGCCGCCGTCGCCAGCGGCCGCGTCGAGATCGAGCTTCTCGGCCAGACTGTGAATGCCTATCGCTGCCCAGTGACGGGCAATGACTTTGGTGCGCTGCTCTCCGCGGTCGCCGAATTGCCGGGCGTGCTGCGGCTGCGCTTCATGACCTCGCATCCCGCGGAAGTGAACGATTCGCTGATCGCTGCGATGCGCGATCACGCGAACATCTCGCGCTACATGCACCTGCCGGTGCAGAGCGGCTCGTCACGCGTGCTGCGCCGGATGAAACGGCTCTACACGCGCGAAAAGTATCTCGAAACGATCGCGCGCCTCCGCGCCGCGATGCCGGACGTTCACTTCTCGACGGACATCATCGTGGGTTTTCCCGGCGAGACCGAAGACGATTTCGCGCAGACGCTCACGCTGATCGAAGAGGTGAACTACGGCTCGCTCTTCGCGTTCAAGTATTCGCCGCGGCCCGGCACGCCGGCGCTGCGCATCGGCGACGCCGTGGACGACGCGGTCGCTTCGGAGCGCTTGCAGCGCCTCTTCGATCTGCACGAACGGCTGAAGCGCGAACGGCTGGAGTCGTATCGCGGGCGCGTGCTGCCGGTGCTCGTGGAAGGGCCGAGCCGCCACGATCCGGAGATGCTGTCGGGCCGCACGGACGACAACTGGGTAGTGAATTTCCGCGGCGACGCCGCTACGCCGCTGGGGAGTATGCTTGGCGTGCGAATCGAGTCAGCGCAGCATCACACGCTGCGCGGGGAGGCCGTCGCACGATGACAGAGCTCGTACCGATGTCGATCAAGGGCTTGATGCTCGACCCAGTGTCGAACTCGCCGATCGTCGTCCTCAAGGATGACGAAGAGAAGTTCTTCCTGCCGATCTGGGTCGGGATCTTCGAGGCCAACGCCATCGCTCTGCAGCTCGAAAACATCACCACGCCACGGCCGATGACGCACGACCTGCTCCGCAACATGATCACGCACCTCAACGCCGAGGTGACGCGGGTGGTGATCAACGACCTGCGCGACTCGACCTTCTTCGCGCAGATCCGCCTCGTCGCCGGCGCGCGCACGTTCGAAGTCGATGCACGTCCGAGCGACGCCATCGCGCTCGCGCTGCGCACCGAAGCGCCGATCTTCGTCGCACAATCCGTCCTCGAACAGGCGCAGACCATCACGCCGGGTGAAGGCGCCGACGGCGAAGATCAGGACGAGAAGATGAAGAAGTGGTTCGACAGCCTCGGACCCGACGATCTCGGCAAGTACAAGATGTAGCGGCGGCGGAGCCGCCGCGTCGCGTCGCGACGAACGCAGGCTCACAGGCTCACAGGCTCAAAGGCTCACAGTAGCGCACGCATCGCGAGAGACCGCTCGCGAAGATGCCCTGCTTTGATCCTGCCGAGTGGCGCGGCACGCGCAAAATGTGGGTTCCACTCTGAGCCTCTGAGCCTTTGAGCCTTTGAGCCCCGTCGCAAGATCACGCGCGCGATGACACCGTGCTTTGATCCTGCCGAGTGGCGCGGCACGCGCAAAAATGTGGGTTCCACTCTGAGCCTATGAGCCTATGAGGCTTTGAGCCCCGTCGCGAGATCACGCGCGCGATGACACCGTGCTTCGCTCCTGCCGAGAGGCGCGGCACGCGCAAAATGTGGGTTCCACTCTGAGCCTCTGAGCCTTTGAGCCCTTGAGCCCCCTCCGCAAGATCACGCGCGCGATGACACCGCGCTTCGCTCCTGCCGAATGGCGCGGCACGCGCAAAATGTGGGTTCCACTCTGAGCCTATGAGCCTGTGAGCCTATGAGCCTCGTCCCCCGCCTTCCCAACCGCGCGCCCGACCGCTAGAATCGCGCCCGGTCACAATGATCATCACGGTCGCTAATCAGAAGGGCGGCGTCGGCAAGACGACGACTGCCATCAACCTCGCCGCAGCCGTCGCCAACAAGGGCAAAACACTCCTCATCGATCTCGATCCGCAGGCCAATTCGACGATGAGCTATGTCGATGCGCGCGGCGTGGCGCGCTCGATGTACGACGTGATGGTGAGCGAAGAGATGGAGATGAAGGACGTCATCATCCCGACGCCCGTCCCGAATCTTTTTCTCGCGCCGTCACGGATCGCGCTGGCCAAACTCGAATCAAAACTGATCGGCGACATGGACGGCCCGTTCCGACTCAAAGATCGCCTCGCCGACACCGTCGCCGAGTACGATCACATCTTCATTGATACGCCGCCCACGCTGGGCATGATCACCGTCAACGCGCTCGTCGCGTCGACGCACGTGCTCGTGCCGATCCAGTCGTCGTACTTTGCACTCGAAGGCACCGACGACCTGCTCGAGACGATCGAAAAAATCAAAGCGCGCCCGAACCCGAACCTGCAGCTCCTCGGCGTCGTCATCACCATGCACGACAAGCGCACCACGCTGAGCAAAGACATCCACGAACAAATCGGCCACGTCTTCGGCGACCGCCTCTTCAACACCGTGATCACCAAATCGATCCGCCTCGAAGAAAGCCCGGCCTACAAAGAATCAATCTTCACCTTCGCCCCGAAGTCGAGCGGAGCGATGGAGTATTACTCGCTGTCAGAAGAGATGCTTGCCCGCGTCTGATGACGCGGAATTGAGAATGGAGAATTGAGAATTGAGAATTAAGAGACTTCGCACGGACCGCGCGTCCGCCAATTCTCAATTCTCAATTCTAAATTCTCAATTCCGCCCCACCAGGAGATAGCCACCCACATGGCCATGAAAAAGGGTCTTCCCGAGCGCCACGGCATGCGACACGACTCGCATTACGTGGACGAGCTGACCAAGCGGTCGGGGAGGCATATTGGGTCGATGCTGCCGCTCGAGTTCGTCGAGCCGAATGCCGGGCAGCCGCGCACGCAGCTCGGC